>NZ_JBEXLC010000107.1:0-31228 GCF_040609795.1 Nocardia sp. NPDC004604 | reverse complement strand
ACTCTACACAGCACCCGATATCAGCACCTACACACCACCATTACCCAGCGTGGGAAGCACCTGAGCCACGCGCTGACGAGAGTTCTCGGACGCTCGCTAAGGCGAAGGTGTCCGTCGCAGAGCAAGCCGTGCGGGATGTTTCGCCGAGTGAGCGCCCCGACGTCATCCGCGCACTGACGCCGCTTCTGGTGTCTCGCAGGATCAACAGCAGGTCTAATCGACCCTAAAACCCGTACAGGACCGGGCAACCGCATAACGTGGTGACCCTCCCCTGGGTACCTATCCGGCTTATATGCCCAGGTGAGCCCTGGTTTCCGCACTCGGACCCGCACATACCCAGCGGCACAGCCGGACTCAGACCCAGGGACGCAGCACACACACAGCAACTCAGGCCCAGATACCCAGTGCCACAACCCAAGTGCCTACTTACCCACCTGCACCCCCTAGCCCGGTGCCTGCCCCGGTCGGGTACCCCTCCCACACCCCGAACCCCACCGCCTACTTGAGCTAGCCACCCACCTTGTTGCGGCAAAATCGGGTCATGGTTGATCCGGTATGGGCTGGTGTAATCGGTGGCGCGATCGGCAGTGGCGCGACCACAATTATCGCGCTGGCCACCCCGTTCATTGGGTGGTCGGTCGAGTCCAGGAAGCTTCGCCAACAAGACGTGACCGCGCGGACGACTGCACAACGACAGCGCCGACGCGAGCTAGTGAGAGAGTGGCGCGAGGGAATGTACGAGTCCCACACCGAGTTGTATCAGCGTCGAACCGCAACCTCGAACGCGAACGGGCCGTTACCGGACCTCACGGGGCGACCATGGTTCGAATCGTTGCGCCCGCACCTCAAGCTCGAGGATGCCAAGCTAACCGAGATCGCCGAGGGATTCGGTTACGCCGACAACGTGAAGACGCTTGCGATGGAAGTTGCCCGGATCGAGCGGGACGAGTGGAAGTTGATCTAGCTCATTCAGCCCGTGCCCGCCTCGAGCATCGGCTACTGCCTCGGTGGTACGACGACCTCTAACACCCCGGCCGAAACCGAGGGCTATCGACTTGATTACCCGTACACGATGGCAGGGGTAACCATGGTGGTCCATCGACTCGCATACCCGTACACAACGTCAGCGGCCATCGAGGAAGACAAGCCGTACACGATGGCCAGGATGTTCGTCTACCAACGGTTTTCGAGCATCGGGCCGAGGGCGTGCCCGCCGACAAGGTGTAGATGCAGGTGGTAGACCTCCTGACCGCCGTGGCGGTTACAGTTCGCGATCAGCCGGTATCCCTTCTCGGCAATGCCTTCCTGGGCCGCTATCTTCGCTGCGACGGTCAGCATCCGGCCGAGCGCCGGTTCGTGCTCGGGCCGGGCATCGTTCAGCGTCGGGATCAGTTCGTTCGGGACGATCAGCACATGCGTAGGTGCCTGCGGGCGGATGTCCCGGAAGGCAGTCACCAGATCGTCTTGGTAGACGATGTCGGCAGGAGCCTCGTGCCGGACGATCCTCAGAAACGTAGTATCCACGGCGCTACACACTAGAGCCTCTACCAGGGATTTTCGAATGTACGAAGCATGAAGCTTGACACCTCGAACACCCTGCTGGCCTCCGCCCGCCCAGCAATGATGTCGGCAAAGATCGTGTACGGATTCACGCCGAAACCCTAACCCTCCCAGCACCAGCACTCGGATCGGAAAGGGGCCGTCCATCCCACGATGGCCGCTGCTTGTAGCGCCCGAGACCGTGGCCCCGAGCACTGGCCGCGCGGCACCCGCGCTCTTCATAAACCCACCCGCCAGGATCGCCCAGCCAGCCCGAAAGCCATGGCCCCGCGCCGAGGACCGCTCCAGTGCCCAGTTGTGGCAGCGCCGAGGCCCGCAAGGCGCAGGGGACGCCGCACTGGCCGAGTACTCCGGGGCCTCGAGGTGTGCCTGATCAACCACGTAATGCATGGCTCCGACGCCGATCCCGGTGACCGCCCGTCGCATCCGCCGGGCCGAGGCGCTCGTCGTGGCCGCCGAACTCGACGGCTCACGATCCGCCCGTCGTATTCGATCAGCGCATCCGATTGGGACGCCAACACCCGGATTCCGCGTGAACCCGGCTCGGCAAACAGAGCAGTTGAGCGTTCTCCGAGGCTAGAGGATCGGGGACGGCGTGTAGCGGGCGGCTTCGGGGTACTGATCGACCAGCTTGTGCACCGCCGCCACCACGTCGGAAACCTGCGCTTCGGCGGCACCGATAAAGGCGGACTTATCGGCCAGGGCGGCATCCAATTCCGCGCGGTCCAAGGGAAAGCGGGAGTCGGCGGCGAGACGGTCCAGCAGATCCGGTTCACGGCCCTGTTCGCGCATGGCGAGCGCGACGGCCACCGCATGTTCCTTGATGACCTCGTGGGCGGTTTCGCGGCCGACGCCAGCGCGGACCGCGGCCATCAGCATGCGGGTGGTGGCGAGGAACGGCAGGTAGCGGTCGAGTTCGCGGGAGACGACGGCGGGGTAGGCGCCGAATTCGGCGAGCACGGTGAGGAAGGTTTCCATCATGCCGTCGATGGCGAAGAAGGCGTCCGGGAGCGCGACGCGGCGCACGACCGAACAGAAGACATCGCCCTCATTCCATTGCGCGCCAGCCAATTCGGCGGCCATCGACGCGTAACCGCGCAGCACCACCTGCAGACCGTTGACACGCTCGCAGGAGCGGGTGTTCATCTTGTGCGGCATGGCCGAGCTGCCGACCTGGCCGGGCTGGAAGCCCTCGGTCACCAGTTCATGGCCCGCCATCAGGCGGATGGTGTGCGCGAACGACGACGGACCCGCGCCGACCTGCACCAGGGCCGAAAGGACGTCGTGGTCCAGCGAGCGCGGATACACCTGGCCGACGCTGGTCAGCACATCGGCGAAACCGAGATGCCGCGCGACCTGCTGCTCCAGCGTCGCCAACTTGGCCGGATCGCCGCCGAGCAGGTCGAGCATGTCCTGTGCGGTGCCCATCGGGCCCTTGATGCCGCGCAGCGGGTAGCGGTCGATGAGTTCGCGCAGCCGGGTCAATGCGATCAGCAGTTCGTCGGCGGCGGAGGCGAACCGCTTGCCGAGCGTGGTGGCCTGCGCGGCGACATTGTGCGAACGACCCGCCATCACCAGCGTCTGGTATTCGGCGGCCCGCTGCGCCAACCGGGCCACGATCGCGACACTGTGCGCGTGCACATGTTCGAGCGAGAGCCGGATCTGCAGCTGCTCCACATTCTCGGTGAGATCGCGGCTGGTCATGCCCTTGTGCACATGCTCGTGTCCGGCGAGTGCGTTGAATTCCTCGATGCGCGCCTTCACATCGTGGCGGGTGACCCGCTCGCGCTCGGCGATCGAGGCGAGATCGACCTGGTCGATGACCCGCTCGTAGTCATCGATGACGCCGGCGGGCAGCTCGATGCCGAGTTCGGACTGCGCCCGCAACACCTCCAGCCACAGGCGCCGCTCGAGCGCGATCTTGTGCTCGGGCGACCAGAGATGCACCAACTCGGGGCTGGCATACCGGGTGGCAAGAACGTTAGGGACGAGGCTCACGTCTGGTCAGTCTAGTGACCTGAACCTGTCGATCTGCTGCGGCGTCGCGGGCGCGACGATATCGATGACCTCCAGCAACGCACCGCGCGCCATTCGCCTTGGCTCCGGGTCCATTTCGCTCAGCGCCGCGACCACGGCCCCGTCGACCACCGCCACCATCCTGCGCAACTGCTCCGACCGCACCGCCCGATCGGAGCGGCGCAGCACATCGGCGAGCAATTCGTCGAGTTGCGCCCTTAGTCGTAGCTGGACTTCCCGCAGTTCCGGGTGCCGGGCCGAGGCCACCGAACGCTCGTAGCGCGCGATCAGCTGTCCGCGCGCGCCCTCGTCGTGGCCATCCGGCCCCACCAGTAGGTCGAGCACCAGATCGACGGTCGCCTCGGCACCGCGGCGGCGATGACTCACCTCGCCGACCCGGCGGCGCATCGCGTCCAGTTCCGTATGGCCGCTGAACTCGACCGCCCGGGCTATCAGATCATCGAGCGATTCGAAATAGTACGTCGTCGACGCCAGCGGAAGGTCGGCGCGCGTCGCGACCGAGCGATGCCGCACCGCATCGAATCCGCCTTCGAGTAGCAACTCTGCGGCAGCCGCTACCAAAGCCTGGCGACGCCGTTCGCCTTTCGGGGTCGTCGCGGTTATCACCGTGCCATCGTGCCAGTCATCATCAGTTCATCCGTGCGAAATCAGAGAGAGGAAACCAGAGAGTGAAAACCCAGCATCGTTGTTCTACCGTATCTGTGCCTGTTAGGTGAGCAACTATGCAAACTCTTTGGCGGACAGCACGATCAACCACGCAGATAGTGACCGAGCCGAACGAGTGCGGCCTCGATATCCGCGGTGGCACCGGCGAAGGAGAAGCGCACGGTTCGGTGTCCGGCCACGGTGTCGAAGTCGACGCCGGGCGCCAGCGCGACCCCGGTGTGGTCGAGTACCTCGGCACACCACTTGCGCGAATCGTCGGTGAGATGGCCGATATCGGCGTAGGCGTAGAAGGCGCCGTCGGCCGGGGCCAGGTCGGTGATACCGAGTTTCGGCAGGCCATCGAGCAGCAGTTGCCGATTGACGGCATAGCGGCGGACATGGCCGTCCAGTTCTTCCTTGGCCTCGGCGCCGAATGCGTGCAGCGCCGCGTACTGCGAGACCGCGGGCGGACATACGGTCATATTGGACGCGAGCCGTTGCAGTGCGGGCCGCAATCCGCTCGGCGCCAGCATCCAGCCCAGCCGCCAGCCGGTCATCGAGAAGTATTTGGAGACCGATCCGATGACCACCGACGTGCGCGAGGTCTCCCAGGCCGATGAGGTCCGCCCCACGCTGACGCCCTGGTAGGTGATGCCGTGATAGATCTCATCGGAGATCAGCAGGGTGTTGTGCGCATCGCACCAGCGGGCCAGCGCGGCGAGTTCATCCGGGTCGATCATGGTGCCGGTCGGATTGGCCGGGCTGGCCACGATCAGTCCCGCTGGCGGCTCCGGCAACGCCTCGAGCATGGCCACGGTGGGCTGGAATCGGGTTTCGGCACCGCAATCGAGTTCGATGACGTGGCAGCCGAGCGCGGCCAGGGTGTTGCGGTAGGCCGGATATCCCGGCCGGGCCACCACGACGGTATCCCCGGCGTCGAATGCGGCCAGGAAGATCAGGGTGAACGCGCCGGAGGATCCGGTCGTCACCACCACATCGTCGGGGTCGACGGCGTATCCGTAGGTATCGCGGTGGTGTTCGGCGATTGCCTCGCGCAGCGGCAGAATGCCGAAAGTCTCTGTGTAACCGAGCAGTTCGGATTCGATCGCCAGCTTTGTCGCACGCAGCACCGGGGCGGGCGCCGGCGTGGACGGCTGCCCGGCCGCCAGCACCAGCACGTCGCCATGGGTCCTGGCCCGTTCCGCGGCAGCCTTCCAGACATCCATCACGTAGAAAGGTGGAATGGTCGACCGGCGAGATTCTCTGGACACCCGACGTACGGTAGACGGTCCCGTTTCTCGCCGGTTCGCCGATCCTCGGGTTTTGTGCTATCGGGCAAAAATGCGACCGGCCGCGCGGTTCGACATGTGCCGACCGCGTCGCGCGGGTTATGGTCTGCGCTAATGCTCGACGAGGCGCGCCGCGCGCGGCTGGATCGAATACCGGGGGTGGGTGGCATCGGTGTCATACCGCCCGATTGGCGTGCCAACCTGCGGGAACGGCGCGATTCCGAACTGCGCGCACTGCCCGGACGGGCGCGCGAGGTGCTCGGTGAGTGCAAGGACGGTCTGTTCTGGCTACGCCGACAACCGGCACCCGACCTACGCGCGCTATGGGAGGCACGGCCCCAGCCGGACTATCGCGCGCTCCTGCGCAAACACCGGATCCTGATCGCCGGTGTCACTGCCACCGCCATCTTCGTAGCGGCCGATTCCGCATTCACCTGGCGCGTCACCGATCGCACGCCCGGCCCGGATGAGGCGCAGCGCGTCGCCTTCGCCTATCCGCAGCAGATGCAGTCCACACCGCCGTCGGTGAAGCGCTATCTGAACGCCATCGCCAACGGCGAACGCATCCGCGAGCAGGAGGTGGTCGCGACCGCGGCCCGCGCCACCCTGGAACGCGCCAAGGCCGAGGCCGCGGCGGCGGCCTCCGGGGAGTACCAGCCGTGGATGGCGGGCAGCGCGCCGGCCACCGCCGGTTCGGTGCTGCCCGGCCTCACCGGCATGGTGCTGCCGACGCGCGGCGTCTTCACCTCGGGTTTCGGTTCACGCTGGGGCACCTTCCACAACGGCATAGATATCGCGGGCCCGATCGGAACCCCGATCTACGCCGTCGCCAATGGCACCGTCATCGACGCGGGCCCTGCGCAAGGCTTCGGGCTCTGGGTGCGCATTCGCCACGATGACGGCAGCATCACCGTCTACGGCCATATGTACGACTTCTTCGTATCCGTCGGCGAACGCGTGCCAGCGGGTATGCAGATCGCCCGCATGGGCAACCGCGGCGATTCCACGGGTCCGCATCTGCATTTCGAGGTCATCGTCAACGGGCAGCATGTGGACCCACAGCAGTGGTTGGCAGCGCACGGACTCGGCTTCGGCTGAGCTGAGCCGATCAGACAGAAATGCGGTCCTCGACGGCGGCCAGGCCGATGTCGGTGCGGAAGTGGCTGCCCGGCAGCTTGATCGAGGCGATCCGGTCGTAGACATTGGCGCGGGCCTCGGCCAGATCCGCACCGGTGCCGACGATGCTCAGCACCCGACCGCCCGCCGAGACCAGGGCTCCGTCCTCGCGCAGTGCGGTGCCCGCATGCAGCACCGCGGACGTGTCGTCGGCGGTCCCCTCGCCCGCTCCGGTGATCACATCGCCGACACGGGGCCGACCCGGGTAGTTCTCGGCGGCGATTACGACCGTGACGGCCGCGCCGTCGTGCCAACGCGGTGCGGCCATCTCGGCCAGGGTGCCGGTGGCGGTGGCATTCAGCAATTCGCCGAGCGGACTCTCCAGCAGTGCGAGCACGGCCTGGGTCTCCGGATCGCCGAAGCGGCAATTGAATTCGACGACGGCGGGTCCGGCCGCACCGATCGCCAGACCCGCATACAGCAGACCCGAAAAGCCACAGCCCCGCCGCACCAGTTCTGCGGCGACGGGCTTGACGACATCCTCGACGATCGCGGTGACCGTCGACTCGGGCAACCACGGCAGCGGCGTGTACGCGCCCATACCGCCGGTATTCGGCCCGGTATCGCCGTCGCCGACGCGCTTGTGATCCTGCGCGGGCAGCAGCGGCACCACCGTTTCGCCGTCCACCAGGCAGAACAGCGAAACCTCCGGGCCGTCCAGGAAGGATTCCAACAGCACCGGATGGCCCTGCTCGAGCAGTTCGGCACCGTGATCGCGGGCCGCGTGGCGGTCGGCGGTGACGACCACACCCTTGCCCGCGGCGAGCCCGTCGTCCTTGACCACCCAGGTGGGACCGAAGCGATCGAGTGCGGCGTCGAGTTCGGCCGGATTGTCCACGATCTCACTGTGCGCGGTGCGGACCCCGGCGGCGGTCATCACGTCCTTGGCGAAGGCCTTCGAACCCTCGATGCGGGCGGCCGCGGCCGACGGACCGAAACAGGCGATGCCCGCGGCCCGCACCGCATCGGCAACACCGAGCACCAGCGGCACCTCGGGCCCGATCACCACCAGCTCCGCGTCCAGCTCGGTGGCCAGGGCGACAACCGCCTCGGCCGAGCAGGGATCGACCGGCCTGACCTGCGCGTGCTGGGCGATCCCGGCATTGCCCGGCGCAGCGAACAGCGCGGTCACCGCGGGGTCCCGGCGCAGGGCCAGGACGAGGGCATGTTCACGGGCTCCGGAACCGATGACGAGTACGCGCACGGGCAACAGCTTAGGTTGTCGCCAACCATGGCTTTCCCGCCTCCCCGGAACTTTTGCCGGTCGTTGGATACGTCGTAACTTCGGCCGCGCCGTCCCGGCTCGTTCTCGGGGCGGCCGAGCAGTTGCCCAGGTGTTCACGAAATCAGTCGTCACGTTGACGGCCATCAGGGAGTGTGAGGTGGATCATTGATGAGAGGGGGGCTGCACCAGCCGACTCCACCGCGCAAAGGATGTGCTGACGATGGGTCTGATCGATGGACTGATGGGCAATGCCGGGCGGATTGATCCCGGTAGGGCGCAAGAGGAATACGCGAGGCTGATGGGCAACGCCGAACAGGTCTATGCCGCGTATCTGCTTGTCCGCGACGCGATTCTGTTCACCAACCGCCGTCTCATCCTGGTCGACAAGCAGGGTGTCACCGGCCGCAAGGTCAGCTACCACAGCATTCCCTACCGGGCGATCACGCATTTCTCGGTGGAAACCGCCGGCACCTTCGATCTGGATGCCGAGCTCTGCATCTGGATCTCCGGTACGCACGAGCCGGTGCAGAAGCGGTTCAACCGCCAGGTCGACATCTACGAGGTGCAGAGCATCCTTTCGCACTACGTCGCCTGACCTGCCGACGCGAAAGTCCTAGGCCGATACGGTCGTTCGGGTCACCACCGGCCGTACCCGGGTCAGCAGCAGCTCGAGGAATTGCTCGGGCTGCCAGAACGCCGCGAAGTGGTTGGCCTCGGAGATCAGGGCGAACTCCTTGTGCGGGGCCTGGACATCGTCGAAATAGCGGCGTGCCCTGGCCGCGGGCATCAGGCTGTCGTATTCGCCCTGAAAGATGAAAAACGGCAACTCGAATCGGGTGCCCTCGCGCCAGGCGTCGAAGTGCACGGATTCGACCCCGATCCGCTCGGAGAATTTCATACCGTCCGCGCCCGCCTTCAGATCGCGCAGCCGGTGCTGCGGCGAGAACCACATCGACGGCATGATCAGCTTCTTCAGGACCTCGCTGAGCATGGGGTCGGAGCTGGTCGCCAGTTTCGCGTACAGGCCCCACTGTTCGGCGGTCCATCGGGTGGCATCCGAACCCATCTGCTCCAGTTTCGCTGCAGCAGAACCCTTTCCGGCGTCTCGCAAACGCCGCACCACGGCGCAGAATGCGCTGTCGTCGCGCTCGCCGCCGGTGATGTTCTGGTCGGTGCCCACATAGGCCGAGTACAGCTCCGGATGATTGCGCGCCAGGCGAAGTCCGAGCACCGATCCGAATGAATTGGCCAACAGCACCACCTTGTCCTGGTGCAGGCGCTCGCGCGCATACCGGGTGACCTCGAGCGCATCGGCGAAGAGCCGGTCGAAGCTCACCTCCCCCTGCGCACCGCGTCCGAAAGTCTTTCCCGCGCCGCGCATATCCCAGCGCACGATCGTGAAATGCCGCTCCCAGGCCCGGGTCCGGTTGGCGAAGCAGGTGTTCGTCGCGCCGGGGCCGCCGTGCAGTTCCAGCAGCACCGGATTGGCCAGGTCCTCGCCGCGGATCTCGATCCACTGCTCGATGCCGCCGATGGTGACGAAGCCGGATTCGGCGATGCCGTTCGGGGTGTCGATTCGCAGTGCGTGCGCGTTGGCGCGGCGCCGCAGCTGGCGGTGGGCGAGCAGACCCACGGGTGCGGCGGAGACGGCGGTGGCGGCGAGCGCGATGGTGAGCATGTCATTCCTAAACTGTGTCCGCTGGAAACTAATACGTGTACCTTAGACACAGTTTCAGATCGGCGTCAACACCACCCCGAACAGCGACCCGAGTAGCCTCCGGTGCATGCCTTCCGTTTTCAGCGCGATCATCGCGGGCCAGCTGCCGGGTCGATTCGTCTGGGAGGACGACGAATTCGTCGCATTCCTCACCATCGCCCCGGTCACCCAGGGCCACACCCTCGTGGTTCCCCGCAAGGAAATCGACCAGTGGCAGGACATCGACCCCGACACGTTCGCCCGCCTCAACGGTGTCGCACAGAAGATCGGTCAGGCCGTTCGCGAGGCCTGGGACGCGCCGCGCGCAGGCCTGCTCATCGCCGGTCTCGAAGTCCCCCACCTGCACGTCCACGTTTTCCCGGCCTTCACCATGGGCAACTTCGACATCTCCGGCGCCCAGCACAACCCCACCCCGGAATCCCTCGACGAGGCCCAAACCAAGATCAAAAAAGCCCTCCGCGAACTCGGCTACGGAGCCAACGTCCCCGACTGAGCACAGTCGAACCGAAAGGGGCCGTCGAACGCGGCCCTATTCCGGTGCGGCAGTTGCGCGTTCGATCCAATCGGCATAGCTGTCGACGCACCATTCGACCGGGGTCGCCGTGACCTCCGGGCTTTCCCACGGATGCAACTCGCACACTCGGGCGGCGAGACGGTCGCGCGCCGTCACCGACGTCTTGAAGCTCACGCGCCATTCCCGGCCCTCACCCAGCTCGCCGAGATGCCAGAACACGGATAGGGCCGGGCCGGTGACCTCGGCACCCGCGGCAAGTCGTTCCTCGACCACCGCCCTCGCGATGGCTCTCGCGTCATCCTCGGTCGGGGTCGTGGTCGTAACCGACCACACTCTCGCCACTGCCATGCGGCCACAGTAGGCGGGCTCCGATGTGCAGCGTGAAGTACGAGCTACAGCAACGGGCGCGCCGTAAGTGGCACGCCCGTAGTCGAGCCCCCTGTCAGGATTGAACTGACGACCTTTCGCTTACAAGGCGAGTGCTCTACCACTGAGCTAAGGAGGCGGACGGTGTCTGACTCTGCAAAACGGTGCCAATCATAACTGGGCACGCCAGCTGCGTGACACCGGCTTACGGTGTCACGCAGTGACGGTTCAGCATTCGGCCCCGGCGCAGTATCGAATACCGCAGATCAGGACTGGGCGCCCTGTCGGGCCGCGTCATCGGCGGCCATCGCGTCACGCAGGCTCTTCGGACGCATGTCGGTCCAGTTCTTCTCGACGTACTCGACACACGCGGCGCGGCTGTCCTCACCGAAAACAACTCGCCATCCGGCCGGAACCTCCGCAAAGGCGGGCCACAGCGAATGCTGTTCCTCATCGTTGACCAGAACGAAGAAGCGGCCGTCTTCGTCATCGAAGGGGTTGGTGCTCATTTCACCTCACTGGATACTGGCGCATGTACGGGATAACCCTCGGCGCATCCAAGCGCTGTTAGAGCGCCGGAAGCTCCCAGAGCGTTGTGTCGACCCTAGCAAGGCAGACGTTACGCGTAGGCGGTTACCTCAGGCCGCGAAAAATTCGAGCAGGATCTTGTTCACGGCTTCCGGACGCTCGAGATAACCATAGTGCCCCGCATCAGGAACTTCCAGATAGCGCGCACCGGGAATGGCCTCGGCAACCTCCCTGGACAGATAGGGCGGAATCATCCGATCATCGGCGAACCCGATGGCCAGGCACGGCACCTTGATACCGCGATAGGCCTGCACCCGGTCGAAATCGTGGTCCATCCGGCGCTGCGCGCGGATACCCGGCGTCACCGGACCGCCGGTGAATTCGAACAGGTCGAGCCAGTCGCGGGCAGCGTTCGGATCGGCCATGGTCGCGGGCGACATGTTCATCACCGCGGTCACCGCGGCCTCGTACTTCGCGGGCAACTGGACCCCGCTGGCATCGAGTTCGTGCTCACCGAGCGAGAGCGTCTTCTGGAACTGGTCGAGACGGCCGTGCGCGGCCATGAATACCGCCTTGCGCACCAGCTCCGGACGCGCAAGCGCGAGTTCCTGGGCCACCCGCGCGCCCATCGAGGTGCCGACCAGCAGCGCGGGGCCCTCGTCGAGCAGTTCGATGAGTCCGGCGGTATCGCCGACCAACTGCTCGAGAGTCATGCCACCGGCCGCCTCGAAGGACGGCTTGATGCCGCGATTGTCGAACGTGCAGACCCGATATCCGGCCTTGACCAGCGCCGGAACCTGATGCAGCTCCCAAACCCGGCCCGGACTCCCGGTACCCATGATCATGACGACGAGCGGCCCACCACCCCGCACCTCCGTGCCTGCGGCCGGGTCGCCCTTGACCTGGTAGTTGAGCGAAATTCCGTTCACCGTGGCCAGCGGCATATTGTCCCTTTCGTGGAGTTGGTGCTGCGCGTCCACGGTATAGGGCCCGACTTCCGCCGCGCGGGCGACGGGCGCGAGCGGGACGTGTCCTAGGTCACCGGCATCCGGGTGCGGCGCACCCGCACCGGGTCCGGATAACATTGACTATTCGCACGTACGAGCGTACTTAGCCGGGAGGACAAGAAGATGGCCGCGAAGAGCAGCGCGAACGACATCGCGGACGACGATCTGGAACCACTCGCCGACGAAACCGCCCGTCAGGCGCAGCGCGTCGTCGCGGCCTACGCGGAGGATGCCGACGAATGCCGGATGCTGCTGTCGATGCTCGGCATAGCACCCAATTCTCGGGGCGAGTAGCCACCGACGCGACGTCAATGGAGCCGTCGAGTATCCGATAACTTCAAGCGGGAACAGCGACGCGCAAAGGATGCGTGAGTGGACCAGATGACCCAACAGCCGTCCGACGACTCCGAACACGCCATTCCAGAGCCACCATCCGAAACCGACACCACCGTGGTCCCCTCGCCGCTGGCCGAAGCGAACGGAGCGGGCTCCGGCTTCGTCGTCGTCGCCAATCGGCTCCCGGTCGACCTCGAGCGACTGCCCGACGGCTCCACCCGATGGAAGCGCAGCCCGGGCGGTCTGGTCACCGCGCTGGAGCCGGTGCTCCGCAATAACAAGGGGGCCTGGGTCGGCTGGGCCGGTGTTCCGGATGTGGATATCGACCCGATCATCGAGGACGGCCTGGAACTGCATCCGGTGCCGCTGTCCGCGACCGAGGTCGCCGACTACTACGAGGGCTTCTCCAACGGCACGCTGTGGCCGCTCTACCACGATGTGATCGTGCGCCCGGTCTACGACCGCGCGTGGTGGGCCGCCTACGTCACCGTGAACCGGCGCTTCGCCGAGGCCACCGCAAAGGTCGCCGCCGAGGGCGCCACCGTCTGGGTGCAGGACTATCAGCTGCAGCTGGTGCCGAAGATGCTGCGCATGCTGCGCCCCGATCTCACCATCGGATTCTTTCTGCACATTCCGTTCCCGCCGGTCGAACTGTTCATGCAGATGCCGTGGCGGACCGAGATCATCGAGGGCCTGCTCGGTGCCGACCTGATCGGCTTCCATCTGCCCGGCGGCGCGCAGAACTTCCTCTACTTGGCGCGCAGGCTGGCCGGACAGCCCACCTCGCGCGGTACCGTCGGCGTGCGCTCCAAACTCGGCGTCGTGCAGGTCGGCTTCCGGACCGTCCGGGTCGGCGCATTCCCGATTTCCATCGCATCGGCCGAACTCGATGAGCATTCGCGCCGCCGCTCGGTGCGCGAGCGGGCCGCGAAAATCCGTGCCGAACTCGGCAATCCGAAAAATATCCTGCTCGGCGTCGACCGCCTGGACTACACCAAGGGCATCGATATCCGCCTCGCGGCGCTGGAGGAACTGCTGCTGGAGGGCAGGCTGGATCCGGCCGAAACCGTCATGGTGCAGCTGGCCACCCCGAGCCGCGAGCGGGTGGACAGCTATATCCAGATGCGCGGCGATATCGAGCGTCAGGTCGGGCGGATCAATGGCGAATTCGCCAGGGTCGGCTATCCGGTCGTGCACTATCTGCACCGCCCGATCCCCCGCGACGAACTCATCGCCTTCTTCGTGGCCGCCGACGTCATGCTGGTGACGCCGCTGCGCGATGGCATGAATCTGGTCGCCAAGGAGTACGTGGCCTGTCACAGCGGCCTCAACGGCGCTCTTGTGCTGAGCGAATTCACGGGCGCCGCAGCGGAATTGCGACAGGCCTACCTGTGCAATCCGCACGACCTCAATAGCGTCGAGGATGCCGTGGTGTCCGCGCTCGAGGACGATCGCGATACCCGTCGCCGCCGGATGCGCTCGCTACGCCGTCAGGTGCTGGCCCACGATGTGGACCGCTGGGCGCGGGCGTTCCTGGAAGCCCTCGCTCAGGGCCAGGTCGCGGGCAGCGCGCTGCTCACCGACGACGATGTGTTCCCGGAAGAGCGTGCGCCACGGCGCTGACCCACCACGACGGAGCGAGTCGTCGCACGCTAGAGCTCACAGGAATCACCCAGCTAAGGTCCAGACAGTTCCCAGTCGATTGCCGGACTATGAAGCAATGAGTGGTGTGCCTGCGGAGACTACGCCCGAGGCTCGGGTGCTGGTGGTGGACGACGAGCCGATGATCGTGGAACTCCTATCGGTGAGTCTGCGCTACCAGGGCTTCGCCGTGGATACCGCCGTCGACGGAGCACAGGCATTGGACAAGGCGCGCAGCTTCCGGCCGCAGGCGCTGATCGTCGATGTGATGATGCCGGGGATGGACGGCTTCGGACTGCTGCGGCGCCTGCGCGCCGACGGCATCGACGCGCCGGTGCTGTTCCTCACCGCACGCGATGACGTACAGGACAAGGTGGCCGGACTCACCCTCGGCGCCGACGACTACATCACCAAACCGTTCAGCCTCGAGGAAGTGGTGGCCCGGCTGCGAGTCGTGCTGCGCCGCTTCGGTCATACCGCCCCGCAGCGCGAGAGTTCGCGAATTCGGTTCGAGGACATCGAATTGGACGACGACACCCATGAGGTGTGGAAGGCGGGCGAGCCGGTTGCGTTGTCCCCCACCGAATTCACCCTGCTGCGGTACTTCATGGTCAACGCCGGCACGGTGCTGAGCAAGCCGCGCATCCTGGATCATGTGTGGCGCTATGACTTCGGCGGTGAGGTGGGTGTGGTCGAGACCTATGTGTCGTATCTGCGCAAGAAGGTCGACACCGGCGATCAGCGATTGATCCACACCCTGCGTGGCGTCGGCTACGTAATGCGCGCGCCCAATCGCCGCCCGTCCGAGAAATGATCACCGCCAGCATCAATCGGACCCGTCGCAAGCTGGCACGCGCATCATCGGCGGTACCGCTGCGGGTGACCCTGGTACTCGCGCTCGTACTGCTGTCCGCACTCGGACTATTGGCCTCCGGCATGGTGGTCACCTCCGCATTGGAGAACTCACTGCTGCATCGCACCGATCAGCAGCTTCGCGAGGCGGTCATGGTGTGGTCGCGGCCACGACCGCCGAGCCCGGCGAATCCGCCGCATCCGTCCAGCACCTTCTATGTGCGCATCGAACCGACTCCGGGTGGCAACAGCACCGCCTACCTCGAGACCAGACCGTTCAATGTGGAGGCCGATCCGGAATTGCCGCGCCTGCCCGATGTGCGGCCGACCACGGACCCACCGGGGAGCCGAGTCCTCACCAAACCGATGACCGTCGCCTCCAAGGACGGCGCGACGGTCAAATGGCGGACCATGACGGCCGTATCGGCCGATACGACGACAACGGTCGCCATGCCGCTCACCGAGAACATCGACACCGTCAACCGATTGATCATGTTGCAGTTGGTCGTCGGCGCCGCGGTACTCGCCGCGCTGGCGGTGCTCGCCTACTTCGTGATCCGCCGCAGTCTGCGCCCGCTGCGCGCGGTCGAGAAGACCGCCGCCGCCATTGCCGCCGGTGATCTGCATCGCCGAGTTCCGGTGCGCGGCACCAATACCGAGGTGGACCGGCTGTCCCAATCGCTCAATGGCATGCTGGCACAGATCCAGCGGGCCTTTGCCGCGACCGAAGCCTCCGAGGCGGCGGCGCGGCATTCCGAATCGAAGATGCGCCGCTTCGTCGCCGACGCCAGCCACGAACTGCGCACTCCGCTCACCACCATTCGCGGCTTCGCCGAACTGTATCGCCAAGGCGCCACCGCGGATCCGGCGATGTTCATGGACCGGATCGAGCGCGAGTCGCAGCGGATGGGCATACTCGTCGAGGACCTGCTGATATTGGCGCGCCTGGATGCGCAACGCCCGCTGGAACAGGACCCTGTCGACCTTCTCGCAGTTGCCAGCGATGCCGTGCACAGCGCCCGTGCGGTCGCGGCAGCAACATCGCAGGAGGGCCCGCCGCGCCGCATCGAGCTCGAAATCAACTCCGGCGAAGGCACATTGGAGGTCATTGGCGATGACGCGCGGCTGCGCCAAGTGCTGGCAAATCTGCTCAACAATGCCCTCATCCATACACCGCAGGACGCCTCGGTTACGGTGCGGCTGACACCCGCCGCGGACGAGATCCTGATCGAGGTCGCCGACACCGGCCAAGGCCTGCCCGCCGACGAGGCCGAACGCATCTTCGAACGCTTCTACCGCACCGACACCTCCCGCGCCCGCGCCAGCGGCGGCAGCGGCCTCGGCCTGTCCATTGTGCAAGCACTGGTCGTCGCCCACAACGGCACCGTTACCGTGACAAGCACCGAGGGCAAAGGCACCACCTTCACCGTCCGCCTGCCCCGCGAAACAGCTGAGCGCCAGTGATGCCCCGACTCCGCTCACACCCAGTCAACACACTGCAGTGACAACACACGCCGTAGATCCGTCGGGCATCCAGGTTGTCCACCGGTGTGGTCAGTCGTCGTAGTCGCTGGGCCAAAAGATCATGGCGACAACGATCGCGAGCAGCAGAGCGACGACGAACACGAGTCCGACCTGCGCGCAGTGCGGTGTCATCGCGCTCGCCCTGCTCGATCTTGCGAATCAATGACACCGAGACGCCAGTGGACTCCGCAAGCTCTCGCTGGGAGAGCCCGCGCCGTTTCCGAACCGACTGGAGCCGTCGCCCGAGGTCCACGCCTCCAAGGCTAGGGGCTGCCTCGGCATGCCGCACGGAGACGCTGGCTAGATAGGCGTAACCGCCGAGACGAGCCAGTGCCCGCCATCCTTGTCCAGGCTCACCTTCACCCGGCTGGTGCTGATATTCGCCTGCGGCGCATCCTTGCTCGTAGTCACCTGATTCAGGTACAGCAGCACCACCGCGTGCGCGGATTCGGCGGAGACGACACCGCTGGCCTGGGTGGTGGCCTGGACGTTGAGTTCCTTCTCCTTGGCGCCCGGCGCGATGGCCTCCCGGATCAACTTCAGGTAGTCGTCGCGAAAGCTACCGGTGAGACTGTCCGCCGCCTTGGGCAATTCGGCGTCCACCGTCTTGAAGTTGTAGGTGAACATCGCCTCGACGGTGCGCTGGGCGGCGGGCACCGCCTGGGTGCGCGCCTGTTCGCTCTTGCGATCGTTCCAGTACTTGTATCCGGTGACCCCGCAGATCGCCGCCAACGCAACAATGACGAGGGCGACTGCCGATGCCATCAGAACTACTCGCCTGCGCCCACCCGTCACCCGACCGCCATCTTTCACCGAATCGTTGCTCGATGCTGCGTTCATGCTACGAACTCCACCTGTGAGGCGGTGATCCCGTTATCGCCGCGGGTGACGGTGACCCGGAATCGGTAGTACCGCGTCTGCGGATCCGCCATGCCCGCATTGGTCAGGGTCTGCTTGGCGGCGACCAGCACGCGCGCCGAATCCCCGTCCTCGCTCTCGATGGCGGATTCGATGATCTCGCCGGTGGCCTTCACCTTGGCCTGCTCGACCACACTCGCGTAGGCGTCCTTGCGCTGCGCGTATTCGGCCTTGAGTTCGCCGGAGGCCACCGAGAGGACACGATCGATATCGGCCTTGGCGGTGTCGTCCTTGATGGTGGTGAGATTGAGGATCGCCTGCTTGGCGGTTTGCGTATAGTCCGCGCGCCGCGCATCGCGCTCGGAGGCGCTGTGCAGCTGGTAAGTGAAGAATCCGGTGGATACGACCAGCACGATCGCGATGAGCGCAGCCGCGGCGGCCCCGGCGACCAGCAACCAGCGCGGCGGGCCGGACTTCGGCTCGGCATCGACCGCATCGGCCACGCTGGGGATCTCCAGTGTGTTCACGGGTTCGGAATCCGCTGCCTTGCTCGCGCTTTCCGCGGCGTCGCGCGCGCCGTCGGCGACCGGCGCGGCCTTTTCGGCCTCGACCGTCACATCGACCGTGGCCGCCTTGGACAGCTCGATCCGCTCGGGGGCGTCCGCGCCGTCCTCGGCCTCGAGTTCGAGGGTGTCCGGCGGCGGGCCCGCCGAACGCACCGCACGTCGCCGGATCCGACTCCTGACCACACCGGATTCACTCATGGCTGCACCTCGCTACGCTCGGCTCCGCCATGAGCGAAGCACCCTGTGTCGATGATTCGCTCGCTGCGCTCACTCATTGTTGCTGCTCCTGAAGCATCGCCTGCCAACTCGACGGTATCGTGCCGGATCCGTCCTTTCCGATATCCCCCTGACGGTACGTGCGTCCGTCCGGTCCCATGAACGTCCCGCTGCCTGGATCCAATGTCGTACTGTGCGCCGCCGGATGGGTCGAGCCCTGGTCACCGATCGGGTCGCCGGACGGCGTCACCGGCTGCGGCGCGCCGAACGGCGGGTTATTGCCTTCCGGCACATAGCCGACCGGGTCGCGGCAGAGCTCCGGTGTCGGCGCCCGCTTGCCCGGCACCTCCATACACGGCGTATTGCGGATACCGCGCACCGCTTCCTTGGCGTTCTGCGCCACCTTGCAGTACAGGCCGGGCGGGGTGTCCGGGGCGTCGAGCAGGGCCGGTGACCGGCGCTGCTCCGGTGTCAGGAAGCCGGTGGTACAGCCGGGCGGATCGTTGAGTTCCAGGTGGAAGTCGACGACGACGCCGTAGTCGACCGGTCCGCGGATGACGGTCAAAAAGGCGGCGGTCAGCGGCGGATAGACCACCAGGATCTGTTCCAGACCGGCGTGGTAGGTCACCCCGACCTGACCGATGCTGACCAGGTTCGACAGCAGGATCGGCAGTGTCGGCCGCAGATCCTGGAACAGCGAACTCACCTGCTGTGCCGCACCGGGAGTCTTCTCGATGAGATTGCGCAGCGACGGATCATGGGCGCGCAGTTGGTCGGTGACCGTTGCCAGGTCACGGGTCCAGGACCGGATGGCGGCATCGGACTGGTTCTGCGTGTCCAGCAGCGGGCCGATCTTCTCCAGCAGATCCTTGGTCGGCTCCACATTGGCCTGCGCCTCCTGCACCAGCAGCGATGCGGAGTCGATGAATTTCTGCAGATCCGGTCCGGCGCCGTTGAACGCCTTGAACGCATCGTCGATCACCTGCCGCAGCTTGGTGTCGGCGATACTGGCCAACAGCCGGTCGGAGCGATCGAGTACCGAACCGATGTCCTCCGGCAGCCTGGTGCGATCCACCGGAACCACGGAACCGTCGGATAGGTTGCCGCCCTTGGGATTCGAGACCGGAACCAGATCGACGTACTGTTCGCCGATGGCCGAGACGCTGCGCACCCACGCGTCGACATCGGAGGGGATCTTGTAATCGCTATCGATGGACAGCTTGGCGTCCACGCCCTCCGGGGTGAGCCGAACCTCTTCCACCTTGCCGACATTCGTGCCGCGGTAGGCGACATTGGCCGTCGGATACAGCCCGCCGGTGGCGAGTAGCTTGACCGTCACCTCATACCGGCCGATGCCGAACATGGCGGGCAGACCCACATAGGTGCCGCCCATCACCACCAGTCCGATCACCGTCAGCACCGAGAAGATGGTCAACTGGATCCGGACGAAGCGCGTCAGTTTCATCGGCCCGCACCTCCCTGTCCGGCGGGCGGAACGGTCAGACCAGGAATCGCGGGCAGACCCGGAATCGGCGGCAGCCCAGGGATACTCGGCGTCGGCGCCGGGGTCGCGGTCGACGGCTGCAGCGGCGCCGTCGCCGGATCGCTATTGCCCTCCGCGGAACCGGCCAGCCCGCCGAGCGCGCCCTCGACCCCACCGAACCGACCGCCGAGCGGGGTGCCGGTCAGGAAGTTCGAATCCAGCCGCTTACCCGTGAGATCGACGGTCATGAGCAGGTTCATGTAATCGCCCTTGACCGCGTTGTCGAGATTCTTCATCGGGAACGGGAAGGTGAATATCAGCCGCATGACCTCGACGAGGCTGTTCCCGGTGCTGGCCAGGGTCTCCAGCACCGGTGCCAGATTCCGCAGATTCACCTTCAGATCGTCCCCGCCCTGGGTCAGGATCCGCTGCACCACATCGCTCAGATCACCAAGGGCGGTAATGGTATTCGTGATGTTCTCGCGGCGGTCGGCGAGCACGGTCAGCGCCGGGTGGATCTGCTCGATGGCCGCGGCCACCCGATCCTTCTGCTGGGCCAGCGTGCCCGCGAACCGGTCGAGTCCGCCCATCGCATCGATGATGTCCTTGGTCTGGGTGTCCAGCGTGGTGGTCAGCTGGGTCAGCTGCGGCAGCAGGTCCCGGATCGCATCCTGGCGGCCGGTGAACGCGGCATTCAGTTCATGGGTGATGGTTTCGAGCTGGCTGATACCGCCGCCGTTGAGCACCACCGACAGCGAGGACAGTGTCTGCTCGGTGGTCGGATAGACACCGGCCCGGTCCAGTGGGATCACATCGCCAGCCTTCAGCTCACCCTGCGGGGGCACATCTTTCGGCGCGGCGAGTTCGAGGTGATTGCTGCCCAGCAGGCTGGTCTGCCCGATCTTGGCGGTCGAGTTGGCCGGCAGCTTCACATCATGTTTCAGGGTGACGGTGACCAGCGCGTGCCAGCCCTCCACCTCGATCTTCTGTACCGTGCCGACCGTCACGTCATTGACGCGGACCGGCGAATTCCGGGTCAGCGTGGTGACATTGGGCATCTGGATCTTGACCTCATAGGCGTTCGGATCATTTCCGGCCGCACCCGGCATGGGCAGCGAGTTGAGTCCGTCCCACTGACAGCCGCTCACTCCGAGCGCAATGGCCACGCCGATCGCCGCACCGGCCAGCCGCATCCCTCGGCGCCGCATCATCGCCCTCCTCCCGGAATGGCCAGTCCGGCGATACCGTTCGGCACGGTGACCGGATTCGACTCCGCGACCGGGTCGGCACTGGGCCCGCTCGCGGCCAGACTCGGCGGACTGTAGACCAGCTGGTGCGGGAACGCGGTCTGGTTGGAGACCGGATTGGCCAGCAGCGGCGGGTAATTCATCATGAGCTGCTGGATCACCGGTGCCAGGTACTGCCTGCACAGGGCGGCGCTCTGATCGGATCCGTTGGCCTCGTTCGCCTCGACCGCGCCGCAGAGGAAGGCGAACGGATTGGCGAAGTTGGGTGCGACGACCGCGCCGGTGAGACTGCCCTGGGCCGGATCGTAGATCTGATAGAAGTTCACCAGAGCTGTTGGCCCGGCATGCAATATCTGCTCGAGCTGAGGCCGCTTATCCGCGAGGTTCTGGGTGACCTCGGCCAGTCGCTGCACACCCTCGGTCAGCGCACCGCCGCGCTCATCGATGAACCGCTTGACATCACCGACGGCGATATCCAGATTGTCCAGCCCGGCACCGAGATCACCGGAAACATTCGCCAGCACCGACGATACCGAGGCCAGCCGTCCGCCGAATTGCACGATCTGATCGTTGCTCTTGGACAGCACATCCACGAACTGCTGCAAATTGCGGATGGTGCCGAACAGATCGGTGCGCCCGTCCGACAACGTGCTCAGGGTGTGCGACAGCTCGCGCAGGGTATCGCGCAGCGCCTGCGCGTTGCCGTTGCCGAGATTGTCGGCGGCGGTGTTCACGAACCGCCCGAATGATCCTTGCTTGTCATCCCCGACCGGACCGAGCGTCGTTGCCAGCTTGGACAATTCGGTCTTGATGTCATCCCATTCGACCGGAACGGCGGTGTGCTCGATCGGAATCACGCCGCCGTCACCCAACTTCGGACCACGGGTGTAGGCGGGCGCCAACTGGATGAACCGCGCCGACACCAGCGACGGCGAAATAAGGACCGCCCTGGCATCCGCCGGAATATCGATACCGCGGTCCAGCGTCATCTCGACCCGAACCTTGTCCTTGCCCGGCTCGATCGAGTCGATGCGGCCGACCTTGACCCCGAGCACGCGCACGTCGTCACCGGCGTACAAACCGTTCGTGGCCGGGAAATACGCGGTGACCGAGGTCTTTCCGATCCGCGACACCAGGGTCCATCCCCCGACGACGACCAGCGCGGCGATGACGGCGAGGGCGAGCCCCCGCGCCCACGGCGGCGCGGTACGAATGGTGCGTAGGGCGTTCATCGCGGGGGCTCCTGAATCGCGGGCTCGATCGACGGCAGCGCGGGATCGGTGAGGTAGGCGCGGAAGGAGTCCGGCACATGCTGCGGCCACACCAGTGCGTCGACCAGAATTTGCAGGCCGCGCGTGGTCGCGTTCGAGACATAGGCCTGGAAGTACGGACCGCTGCCGACCTGTTCGCCGAGCGCGGCCGCGAACGGGCCGAGTCCGTCGAGAGCCTTGGACAGGTTGTCCTTATTCGACTGCAGCAGTGCCAGCACCGAATTCAGCCGGTCCAGGGTGGGTTTCAGCTGTGCCTCGTTATCGTTGACGAATCCGCTCAGCTGTTGGGCCAGCCCGTTCACGTACACGATCAACTGGCTGAGCGCGCCGCGCCGCCGGTCCAGTTCACCGAGCAACGCATTGCCGTCGACCAGTAGCGCGTCGATCTGATTACTGCGATCGGCCAGCACCTTGGTGACATTCTGGGCCCGGCCGAGCAGATCGGTCAGCGCCTTGTCCCGGGCGTTCAGGCTGCGTGAGAGCTGGGTGACGCCATCGAGGGCCGACCGCAGTGGGGCCGGGGTATCGGCGAAGGTCGCCGACAGCGCGTCGAGGGTCTTGTTGACCTGATCCATATCCAGACCCTTGACGGTATTCGACAGATCGCCGAGCGCGTCGGTGAGCGAATAGGGCGAGGTGGTGCGGTCCAGCGGAATCGTGTCGTCCGGTCGGGTCGAACCGCTGCCCGACGGCGTCACCTCGAGCGACTTGCGGCCGAGCACCGTATTCGTCTTGATGGCGGCGCTCGTCTTATTGCCCAGCACGATCGATTCGTCCAGGGTGAACCGGACGTAGACCTTCGCACCGTCCAACCGCACCTGCTCGACCCGTCCGGAGCGCACCCCGGCGACCTGTACATGGTCACCGGGCACCAGCCCGCCCGCATCGGCGAAATACGCGGTGTAGGTCGCGCCGGAGCGGATGAACGGCAACCGGTCGACCTGCAGGGCCGACAGCGAGATCGCGGTGGCGAGGACAATGCCGATGATGCCGAGGGAGACGACGCGTGATCGGGTTTCTTTCATCGGTTCTTCGCACACCTTCCCGTTGTCTGCAAACCGGGCAGGGTGATGTGCATCGGCTTACCGTCGGGACCGTCGACCAGGAAGTTCGTGCCGCATATATACATGTTCAGGAACGATCCATACGCACCGATCCGGACCAGCTTCTTATAGGTATCCGGCAGCCGATCCAGCACCCACTGGATGTTGTCGGATCCATCGTCGAGGGTGGCGGCGAGGGTGCCGGCCTGCTCGAACGTGGTCTTGAGATCCGGTCGTGCCTGTTGCAGCAGATCGGTCAGATCCCCCGTCGCGCCCGCGATCCGCGGCAGCGCCGCGCCGATCGGATCCTTATCGGCGGCCAAACCGCTGACCAGGCGCTGCAATTCATCGAGTGTGGTGCCGAACTGCTGATCGCGCTCATCGATCGTGGTGAGTACGGTCTTCAGATTCTCGATCACACTGCCGATCAACGCATCTCGGTCAGCCAGGGTCTTACCGAACGATCCGGAGCTGTTCAGCAGCGCGACCAGCGTGCCGCCCTGCCCTTGGAAGACCTGCAGCAGCGCCTCGGTCAGATCGTTCACCTGGGCCGGATCCAGGCCGCGCAGCAGCGGCCGGAAGCCGCCGAGCAGCATATCGAGATCGAGCGCGGGTGCGGTGCGGTCGAGTCCGATGGTGCCGCCCTTCGACATCACCTGAGCGGTACCGGGCCCTTCCATCAGTTCGAGATACCGATCACCGACCAGGTTTTCGTAGCGGATGGTCGCCTTGGTGCTGGTGTAGAGCCGATACTTGCTGTCCACGTCGAAATCGACATGCGCGAGATTGTCCTTGCCGACATGCACCCCGGTTACGGAACCGACCGGTACACCGGCGATGCGCACCTTGGCACCGTCCAGCATGCCGGACGAACTGGTGAACACCGCGTGATAGCCACTCTCCCTGGCGAATCGCATCTGGCCGAACACCACCACCAGCCCGGCCAGGACCAGCGTCATCACCACCGTGAAGATCGTCAGCTTGATGGTTGTCGCGCGCGCTTTACTGTTCACAGCTGCCCCACCCCCGGCAATCCGGCGAACAGGATCTGGAACACCTTGGGCCCGTTTACATGTGGCGCCGTCGACGGCGTCCACACATGACCCTCGGAGGTATCGGTGACCACGTAGTTCGCGTGGCTGTCCGGCACCCGGTCCAAAACGCCTTCGCAGTGCGGCCCGCCCGTGGCATTGACCTTCGGCAGATCCTGCGGGTACTGGTAGGGATCGGCGCCGGGCATGAAACTCGCATTCAGCGGCACCGCATCGAATCGCCCACCGAAGATGTCCTCACCGAGCGGGAGCACATTGGCCAGACCGACGACCAGGCAGTACAGCGCGGGTTTGTAGTCGTTGAGCAGCTGGGTGGTCGGGCGCAGCAGATCCAGCGCGGTCACCAGCGGCTGTTCGTTCTCACGCAGCACCGAGCCGGTGGTGTCGGCCAGCCCGATCAGATTGGCCAGCATCGCATCGACGTTCTCCTGCTCCTCGACGATCGTCCTGGCCGTCACGGTCGCGTTATCGGTGGTGCGCAGCAGATCCGGCACGGTGTCGGCGTACAGGTTGGTGACGCCGGTCGAGGCGACCAGATCCCGTTGCAGCGCGGGCAAACTCGGGTTGATATCGCGCAGGTAGGCATCGCTGCGGGCGAGCAGATCACCGAGCTTCTCGCCGCGCCCCTGCAGCGCGGTGCCCAGCGCCGACAGGGTGGCATTGAGCTTTTCCGGCTCGATCTTCTGCAGGACATCGGTCAAATGCTGGAACAGCGTATTGAATTCGACGGTCACCGACTGGGCCGTGACGGTCGCACCCGGCTTAAGCGAGGTGGACGAGGCCTGTTCCGGCACAATGAAATTGATGTATTTGGCGCCGAATACGGTGGTGGACTTGATATCCACGGCCGCATTGGACGGAACCATTTTCAGCAGTTCGGGATCCATTGCCAGCGTGAGCCTGGCGCCATCGCCGGTCTGCTTGATTTTCGAGACCCGGCCGATCTCCACCCCGCGAATCTTCACCTTGGCGTCGGGGTCGAGCACCAGACCGCTACGCGGTGCGTCGACCGTGACGGAAACCGTCTTGGTGAACCCGCCGAAGAACATGACCATCGCGACGGACACGATCGCGACCAGCGCGAGCACCATGCCGAGCCCGGCCAGCTTCAGCCCCAGCCCACCGCGCAGTGCCACGCCGAGGCCGCTTCCCGATTGCTTCGTTGCCATACCGCTCTACCCGGAGAGATGGAAGTTGCCGGAGGTGCCGTAGATGGCCAGCGAGATCAGCAGCGTCACCGTGACCACCGCGACCAACGAGGCCCGCACCGCATTGCCGACCGCGATCCCCACACCGACCGGTCCGCCCGCAGCGTTGTAGCCGTAGTAGGTGTGGATCATCATGACCGCCAAGGCCATGAGGATCGCCTGGGCGAAGGACCAGAGGATGTCGCTGGGGATCAGGAAGGTGGAGAAGTAGTGGTCGTAGACGCCCGCGGACTGCCCGTAGATCACCACGGTGGCAAAGCGACTCGCGATGAACGAGCAGATGACCGCCAGCGCGTACAGCGGCACGATCGCGATCATGCCCGCGAGCACCCGGGTGCCGACCAGATATGGCACCGGCCGAATCGCCATGGACTCCAGCGCGTCGATCTCCTCGGCCACCCGCATGGCGCCGAGCTGTGCGGTCGAACCTGCGCCGATCGTTGCGGCCAAACCGATTCCGGAGATCACCGGCGCCGCGATGCGCACATTGATGAATGCCGAGAAGAAGCCCGTCAGTGCCTCGACGCCGATATTGCCGAGCGAACTGTAACCCTGCACCGCGATGGTGCCGCCGGTGAACAGCGTGAGAAATCCGACGATGACGACCGTGCCACCGATCACGGCCAAAGCGCCTGTGCCCATGCTGATCTCGGCGATCAATCGAATCGTCTCGGTCCGATAGTGCAGCAGGGCGCGCGGGATGGAACCGATCGTCTGCGCATAGAACACCGCTTGTTTACCGACCGAATCGAGTGAGTCCGAAAAACGACGCACTCGCCGCACGGTACGCGGGAACCGGGACTGGATTACGAATGCCATCGCCTCACCGCGCCGCGAACTTGATGCCGACGGCGGTGACCACGACGTTCACCACGAACAGGGCCATAAAGGCGAAGACAACGGTCTGATTCACCGCATCACCGACACTCTTGGGACCACCTTTGACATTCAGGCCGAGATAACAGGCCACCAATCCGGCGATCAGCCCGAACAAACCGGCCTTCACTTCGGAGATGACCAGTTCGGGCAGATGGGTGAGCAGGGTAATGCCATTGACGAAGGCACCGGGATTCACATCCTGCAGCAGCACCGAGAACAGGAAGCCGCCGACGATGCCGATGGTGGACACCAGGCCGTTCAGCAGCAATGCCACGAACATCGAGGCCAGCACCCGCGGCACGACCAGCCGGTGGATCGGATCGATGCCGAGTACACGCATCGCATCGATCTCCTCGCGGATGGTTCTGGCGCCGAGATCCGCGCAGATCGCGGTGGCCCCAGCGCCAGCGACGATCAATACCGTGACAATCGGCCCGACCTGGGTGACCGTACCGAATGCCGCACCGGCACCGCTGAGATCGGCGGCGCCGATTTCGCGCAGCAGGATGTTGAGCGTGAAGCTCACCAGCACGGTGAACGGAATCGCGACCAGCACTGTCGGAATGATCGAAACGCGGGCGATGAACCAGGCCTGATCAATGAACTCGCGCCCTTGGAACGGTCGTCGAATGCTGGCCCGCGCAACGTCGGCAACAAGTTCGAAAAATCCGCCAACAGCACGCAATGGCACGGCAAGGAGCTCGTTCATGCGCGATCCTCCTTGCTCATCCTGCTAGCACACCGCACGATGCCCCTCCTCGGCCGCATCGCCGCAACGATTAGAACACGTTCACATTGCCGTAGGAAGCTTTTTGCCACTTTCAAACAGCTCTTTTTGCTTGATTCGGCCTATGAATTTGCAACCTGTATCACTTCAGGATGACCTAACCCTTGTGAGGCGGGGCACACCTTGACTTCCATGTCTACCAACTGCCGAACTGGTGATCAACAGCTGGTCAGCCGCTCGATGGCAGCTGCCATCACTGAGCAACCCGACCATTGCAAGCTACCCGCAAGCAGTTGCTAGCGGTCGAGATCGGTCAGCGAAGATGCAGAAAACGTACGCCCGGCGGGGCGCTCAGCGAAGTAACCGCCGAGCGTGGCGGCAAGATCAGTGGAAGTCCACTGGTCACCGGCCGCATCGAAGCGCTGCTCGACCACCGGTGCGGCCATCAGCGCGACCATCGGCCCGTAGACCACGAACAGCTGCCCGTTGACCGCGTCGGCGGCGGGCGAGGCAAGGAAGGCGACCAACCGGGCGACATGTTCCGGCGCGAGCGGATCGATACCGCCCTCCGGTGCGGCGCTGAAGACCGCCTCGGTCATCGCGGTGCGCGCCCGTGGCGCAATGGCATTGGCGCGCACGCCGAAACGGGACAGCCCGCGCGCAGCGGAGAGCGTCAGCGCGGTGATACCGGCCTTGGCGGCGCCGTAGTTGGCCTGCCCCTCCGGGCCGAGCAGTCCGGCCTCGGAGGAGGTGTTGACGAGCCTGCCGTAGATCGGCGCACCCGCCGCCTTGGACTTGGCCCGCCAGTAGGCGCCAGCATTGCGCGACAACAGGAAATGACCGCGCAGATGTACCGCGATCACCGCGTCGAAGTCCTCATCGGACATGTTGAACAGCATCCGGTCGCGAGTGATGCCCGCATTGTTCACCACGATGTCGACGCCGCCGAATGCCTCCTCGGCGGTGCTGATGAGCGCATCGGCGGTCGCGCGCTCGGCAATGCTGCCCGCGACGAACTCCGCCTTGGCCCCGAGTGCCCGGATATCGGCGAGGGTCTCGGCCACCGCATCCGATTCCGACAGATCGTTGACCACCACCGACGCGCCCGCGCCCGCCAGGGCGAGCGCCTCGGCCCGTCCCAGTCCAGCGCCGCCACCGGTAACGATGGCCACCCGGCCCGCGAGACTCACACCGTTGTTGTCTGCATCACTCACGGGGCCGACTCTAGAACGTGTTCCTATTTACGGCAAGCGCCCGTCACTGCAGCCGGAGGGCCGCTTTGGGGCACTGAGCAACCGCGTCGCGGACATCATCGAGCCGATCCTCCGCCACCTCACCGACCAAGATGTGCAGCTGATCGTCATCATCGAGTTCAAAGACGTCGGGAGCGATTCCGACACAGATTCCATTGGCTTCGCACTGGTCCAGATCGACACTGACCTTCATGGCTACTCCTTCACTGATGCTCTGCTCGAAGCCTAACAACACGATCTGATGTCGTGCGTCGTCATCGACCACATTCGGTGGCAATACTGGAACATGTTTCAGTTCATATGCAATGATCGGTTAACCGACATCGAACGAAGGCTCTGCTGTACCCACTCCGCAAGCTCCGTCGGCTGACCATCCCCCATCCGCTATACCCACCCCGCCGACTCCGCAAGCTCCGTCGGCTGACCATCCCCCAAGAGGTACTGCCATGCGCATTGCGTACACGCCGCAGCAGGAACAGCTCCGTGCGGAGCTGCGCGACTACTTCGCGCGGCTGATCACCCCGGAGCGCCGAGCCGCGCTGAGCGCGACCACCGGCGAGTACGGGCACGGCAACGTCTACCGCGAGGTGGTCCAGGAAATGGGCCGCGACGGCTGGCTCACCCTGGCCTGGCCCAAGGAGTTCGGCGGGCAGGATCGCCCGACCATGGATCAGCTCATCTTCACCGATGAGGCGGCCATCGCGGGCGCACCGGTGCCCTTCCTGACCATCAATTCGGTGGCGCCGACGATCATGCATTACGGCAGCGAGGAGCAGAAGAAGTTCTTCCTGCCCAAGATCGCCGCGGGCGAACTGCACTTCTCCATCGGCTATTCCGAGCCGGGCGCGGGCACCGACCTGGCCAGCCTGCGCACCACGGCGGTGCGCGACGGCGACGACTACGTGATCAACGGCCAGAAGATGTGGACCAGCCTGATCGCCTACGCCGACTATGTATGGCTCGCGGTCCGCACCGATCCGACTGCCAAGAAGCACAAGGGCATCAGCATGCTCATCGTGCCGACCACGGCCGAGGGCTTCTCCTGGACCCCGGTGCACACCATGGCCGGACCGGACACCAGCGCCACCTACTACCAGGACGTCCGGGTCCCCGCCAGCTCGCTCGTCGGCCAGGAGAACGGCGGCTGGGCGCTGATCACCAATCAGCTCAACCACGAACGCGTCGCCCTGACCTCCGCCGGACCGCTCACCGTCGCGCTGAACCAGGCCACCGAATGGGCCCGCGATACCAAGGCGGGCGATGGTTCCCGGGTGATCGACCAGGAATGGGTGCGGCTGAATCTGGCCAAGGTGCAGGCCAAGGTCGAGTACCTGAAGCTGCTGAACTGGGAGATCGCCAGCCGGGCCGATGCGGGCGGCGATGCCGCGCCGCGGCCATGGGACGCCTCGACCTGCAAGGTCTACGGCACCGAACTGGCCACCGAGGCCTACCGCCTGCTGATGGAAATCCTGGGCCCGCAGGCATATCTGCGCCAGGACTCCCCCGGCGCGGAACTGCGCGGACGGTTGGAGCGGTTCCACCGCGCCGCGCTGATCCTGACCTTCGGCGGCGGCACCAACGAGGTCCAGCGCGACATCATCGCCATGACCGCACTCAAGCAACCCGCCGCGGCACGCTGAGCTGTATTCAATCGCGGTGCTCCCGGGGCCCTACGTGGTCACCCAAGCCACCGCCTCCGGGCCCGTCGCTCGCACCGCAGAAAGCAGGTAGACACCATGGATTTCACACCCACCGAAGCTCAGCTCGACCTGACCCGCCTGACCGCCGAGGTCTGCGCCAAATTGGTCACCGCCGACCGGATCCGCGAACTCGACGCCGAGGGCCGCTTCGATGAGCCGCTGTGGCAGTCCCTCGCCGAGACCGGCGTGCTGGCCGCCGCATTGCCCGATTCGGTGGGCGGCGGCGACTTCGGCGCACTCGAGCAGAGCGCCGTGCTGCGCGAACTCGGCAAGCATGTCGCGGCGGTGCCGTACCTGTGGTCGATCGTGGTCGGCGCGGGCGCGCTCGCACAATTCGGCTCGGACACCCAGCAGGATTGGGCGCGCCGGGCGGCCGATGGCAGCGTCATCCTCACCGCCGGGCTGGCCGAGGAACACAATTGGGAGCCGACCAAGCCGACCACGGTGGCACACGAGGCCGATGGCGGCTGGCGGCTCACCGGCGCCAAGACCACGGTGCCCTACGCCGACCGCGCGGCCCGCATCCTGATCCCCGCCACCGTTTCCGGAGCTCCGGCCCTGTTCCTGGTGGATCCCGCCGATGCGACGGTCAAGGTGACCGCCCAGAACGTGGTGGACTTCAGCGCCGAGTTCGGCGTCGAATTCCACGACACCCCGGCCGAATTGGTCGCGACGGTGGCCTCCGGCGCGGAGATCCTGGACTGGATCCTGACCCGCGCCTGGCTGGGACTGAGCGCTCAGCAATTGGGCACATTGGAACGCGCACTTGAGCTGGTCGCCGAATATGCCCGCGAGCGTGAACAATTCGGCAAGGCCGTCGGCAGCTTCCAGGCCGTCGCCCAGCGCCTCGCCGACGCCTACATCGATGTCCAAGGTCTGCGACTGGCGGTCACCCAGGCCGCCTGGCGGGTCTCCGAGGATCTGGCCAGCGCCGAAGCGGTGCACACCGCCAAATTCTGGGCCGCCGATGCCGGACATCGGGTGGCGCACACCGTGGTCCATGTGCACGGCGGCGTCGGCATCGACCGCGACCACATCGTGCACAACTACTTCACCGCCGCCAAACACAATGAATTCGCCCTCGGCGCGGCCACCGACCACCTGCGCGCCATCGGCGCACTCCTCGCGGAAACCCCTGCCTGACCCAGGATTGCCGCACCATATCGGCCCGCCGGACCTGCCGCCGGCGGGCCGATCGGTGTGCCGACGCACCTGTGTTGAACAGCCCGTTCGCGCTAGTATTACGTAATACGCGTATTACAGATACGACTCCAGGAGGATCCTGTGCTACTCAACAGCAAGGGCCAG
>NZ_JBEXLC010000106.1:0-31686 GCF_040609795.1 Nocardia sp. NPDC004604 | reverse complement strand
GTGTCGACTCGGTGTCCGGTGCTGACCTTGCCGCCGAGACGTTCGAGTTCGGCGCTCAGCGCATCGGGAATGGCCTGACTGCCGCCCCGTGGCAGCACCCAACCGCCGACATGGGCGAGGGTGCCGAGCAGCATGCCAGCGCCCGCGGCGGGGATGGCGCGCGGCGGCGTAATCGCGTGCGTGGCAACGCCGGTCAGCAGTGCGGGGGCGGTGTCATCCCGAAAGCGCACATTCCACAGGGGCGATCCCTGTTCCAGTACCCGCAGCCCGAAGCGCAGTCCGCTCAGCGGATCCCCGGGCAGGCGGCGCAGATCCGACATGGCGAAGTCGACAACCGACTGCCAATGCCGGACCATCGGCCCGAACAGCGATCGCCAGGTCGCGCCGTCGCGGCCGAGACCGGCCACGGTGCGGTCGAGATCCCGCCAAGCCAGTCCGGCTCTGCCGCCGTCGAGCGGGTGGGCGTAGGACACCTCGGGGGCGAGCAGGTCGACACCGTGCGCAGCCAGGTCGAAGGCACGAAAGACGGGCGAGGCCAAGGCCATCGGATGCGCTCCGGCGCAGCAATCGTGCCGGTATCCGGGCAGCGTCAGCTCGAGCGTGCGAGATCCGCCGCCCGCGGTGGTCTCCGCCTCGTGCACCTCGACTTCGAGTCCAGCACGGGCCAGGATCACCGCCGCGGCGAGACCGTTGGGACCGGAACCGACCACGACGACATCTGGCATACCTCGATTCTGCCGCGCCGACCCGGGCCGTGCCGTCACCCCCGAGAGGTATCGATCACCCATTCGTGCCCTGCTGCGTCCATTGGCCGAGCAGCACCCGAATGCGCTCTTCGCGCAGGTCATCGACCAGTCGACCGCTGCGATCCAGGGTGGCTATCCCGTGCATCGTGCTCCAGAGCACCTCGGTGCCCGCCTGCAGATCGAACTCGCCCGCGAACGGCGCGTAGGCGCTCTGGATCTCGCCGAACGCGTCCTTGAGCGCCTGCGGGGCATCGTTGCCGAAGGTGAGTTCGGTATTGAGGACGAACATCGCGTCGTAGCGGGCCGGATTCTCGGTCGCGAAGTCCAGGTAGCCGCGCACCATGGCCTCTAGCGCCTCGACCGGCGTTTTCGCGCGGGCCCGCCGCTCGCGCAGGTGTGCGGTGAGATCGACGATGCCTTCTTCGGCGACGGCCGAGACGATCGCCGCCTTGCCCGCGAAGTGGCTGTAGAGCACCGGCTGGCTGTATTCGATCTTCTCGGCGAGGCGGCGCACGGTCACCGCCTCCCAGCCCGAGGTTTCGGCGAGCTCGCGGGCGGTGTCGATGATGCGCTGATGGCGTTCGGCGCGTTCGCGCTCTTTGCGGTTCTGCGTGGTCATACACAAATTCTAGCAGCGCTAGACAAACTAACGAAGCTCCTCTATCGTTGCTCTCATATCTAGCAACGCTAGAGATCAGAGCAGCACAAGCACCACATCGAGGAGCACGCCATGACCATCTCGCGCATCGCCACCGCCTTTTCCCTCATCGGCGCGGCCTTCATCCTCTACATCGGCATCAGCTACCTGGTCACCCCGGAAACCATCGCCACCGGGTTCGGTCTGCCGGAATGGCCCTCGGGTGACGCGGTCGCGTTCATGAACCTCAAGGGTGTGCGCGATACCGTCTCCGGACTGATCATCCTGGTGCTGCTCGCCACCAAGCAGCGCTACGCCCTCGGCATCGTGACCCTGGTGATCGCACTGGTTCCGATCGGCGATATGTTCACCGTCCTCAGCTGGCACGGTTCCACCGCCACCGCACTGCTGGTGCACGGCCTGACGGCGGCCTTCGTCATCGCTACCGGCATCCTGCTGCTCCGCGAGCGCAGCGTGACCACCCGCCCGGCCGCCGTCGCGGTCAACGCCTGAATCGGACCGGTCGATTCCAGCGCAACGACAGCCCGGACCGATCGCGCAGCACGACGCCGCCCCACCCCGGGGCGGCGTCGCTGTGTGTGATCCGACGCACAATTGCGGTGTCCGCGATGAGTTTGCGACGACGGCTTCGTCCACACCGATGAGCGCACGACGAATACAGGAGATCAACACCATGGCGACCAAACCGCACGGCCCCGCGTCCTACTTCCCGTCGATCGAGGCCAAATACGGCCGCACCATCGACGAGTGGAAGACCGCCATGGTCGCCTCGAACCTGAAGTCGCACAAGGAACTCGTCGAGTGGCTGAAGTCCGAGCACGGCTTCGGACACGGGCACGCTACCGCGATCACCCAGCACTACCTGAACCCGGAGAAGTGGGCCAGTTGAGCCGCGCAGCACGATGGGGCCCGCAGATCCTGCGGGCCCCTTTGTGCTGCCGGTCACGACCCGAGGAACAGGCGTTCACACGGCAGGCGCGGTAGCAGTCGGCGGTCGTCAACGGTTTCGCGAATCAATTCGATTGTGCACCAGCGCTTTCGCCGCCAATCGTGGAGCAGATTGCGTACCGCCGCCGCGGTGGCGGTGTAGTCGAACACCACACCGGCCACCGAGATCCGAAGGTGCAGATCACCTTCGGTCGGGAACCATCGTTCGGCGGTCACGGCTTATCTCCTCGTTCGGACAGGGCCCTACGCCTTCACCATGTCGAGGGCGTCCGGCTCCTGCGGTGTCCGCGGCCCGTGGTCATCGTCGACCATGGTCCGCTCGTCGAAGGGCAGTTTGCGGTCGAGGACCGAGTGGACCCACTCCATATCGATGGTCTTGGTCCAGGTGCCGACCAGCACGGTGGCGACGGCATTGCCCGAGAAGTTGGTCAGCGCACGGGCTTCGGACATGAACCGGTCGATGCCGACGATCAGGCCGACGCCGTCGAGCAGTTCGGGGCGATGGCTCTGCAGTCCGCCCGCCAGCGTGGCCAGACCCGCGCCGGTCACCCCGGCCGCACCCTTGGACGCGACGATCATGAACAGCAACAGGCCGATCTGCTCACCGATATTGAGCGGTTTGCCCATCGCGTCGGCGATGAACAGCGACGCCATGGTCAGGTAGATGGCGGTTCCGTCCAGGTTGAACGAATATCCGGTCGGCACAACGACACCCACGGTGGTGCGTTCGACGCCGAGATGCTCCATCTTCGCGATCAGCCGCGGCAGCGCGGACTCCGAGGACGAGGTGCCCAGGATCAGCAGATACTCGCGCGCCAGGTAGCGGACCAGCTTGAAGATCGAAACCCGCGATACCGCCCACAGCAGCACGCCGAGCACGCCGAAGATGAAGACCAGACAGGTCAGGTAGAACGCGACCATCAACAGCGCCAACTGCTTCACCGCGTCCAGGCCGGTCTTGCCGACCACATTCGCGATCGCGCCGAACGCGCCGATCGGGGCCAGCCACAGAATCATCGACAGGATCCGGAACACCAACTTCTGCAGCGAGGCGACACCGCGCAGGATCGGCTCACCGGTCGCACCCATGGCCTGCAGCGCGAATCCGACCAGCAGTGCGATGAACAGCGCCTGCAACACGCTGCCCGTGGTCAGCGAGGAGACCAGCGTGGTCGGGATGATGCTCTGAATGAAGTCCCAGGTGCCGCCCGCGGCATGGGCCTGATCGGCCAGTTTCGCGCCCTGTTTGGCGGTCTTGGCGATATTCATGCCGGAGCCCGGCTCGAGCAGGTTGCCGACGACCAGTCCGATGCCGAGCGCCACCGTCGACATGACCAGGAAGTACCCGAGCGCGAGCCCGCCGACCTTGCCGACATTGGCCGCCGAGCGCACCGATCCGATGCCGAGCACGATCGTGCAGAAGATGACCGGCGCGATCATCATCTTGATCAGATTGACGAACATGGTGCCCAGCGGCGCCACGTCCTGACCGAATTCGGGCGCCAGCCAGCCGACCAGAATTCCCGCGATTACGGCGACGATCACGCCGAGATACAGCCAGTGGGTACGGTCGCGCGGCTGCCGTTTCTGCACATCGCTCATAGCGGGAAAAGTCCTCTTCATTGGTACCGGGGTGAGGTGGCTCACGCCATCACGTGCACAATGTTGGCTCTGGAGGTGACGGCGGTCACGCTTTGGTGCATTACGTTCAATGGCTCGAGGAAAGACAGTGTTGCGCGGTGAGAAGTACGGGGGACGTGGTCGGCTATCGCTGGCCGGACAGGCCTTCGTACTCCAGCTCGTGGTGCTCGGGCTGGTTATCGGCATCGGGGCGGTGCTCGCGGTGCTCGACGCCCGGCACAACAGCGATGTCACCACCTCGCGGGAAGTCACCGATGTGGCGGTGACCGTCGCGCACGCGCCCTCCACCGTCGAGGCGCTGCACACCCCCAACCCCACCGCGCTGCTGCAACCGGTGACCGAGCGGACCCGCCTCGAGACCGGCATGGACTTCATCGTGGTGATGGCACCGGACCGGACCAGGTACACCCACACCATGCCCGAGCGCATCGGGCAGCCGTTCAGCGGCAATATCGACCGCGCACTGGCCGGGCAGACCTTCACCGAGACCTTCACCGGCACGCTCGGTCCCTCGATCCGGGCGGTTACTCCGGTCTATGACAACGGGCGCATCATCGCGTTGGTCTCGGCGGGCGTCACCCGGGCACGGATCGGCGATCAGGTCGGCACGCAGCTGCCGTTGATCCTCGGTGTCGCCGCCGCTGGCCTCGCGGTCGCGGCGGCAGGTTCGTTTCTGTTGAGCCGCCGGATCCGCCGCCAGACGCACGGTCTCGCGCCCGATGAGCTGCGCACGCTGTACGAGCAGCACGATGCGGTGCTGCATTCGATCCACGAGGGGCTGGTGGTTTTCGGACCGACCGGCGAGCGCGCGGAGGTGGTCAACGATGAGGCGCGTAGGTTGCTCGATCTGCCCGACGGTATGGTCGTGCGCGGCGATCTGCCGATCTCGATGCAGCGCATGAGTTGGGGTGTGGTCCGTGATGAGATGCATGTGACCACGGATCGGATTCTGCTGGTCAATCAGGATGTCGTCACCTGGGAGCGGCGGCCGATCGGCACCGTGATCACCATTCGCGACCACACCGAACTGCGGACTGTGATGGGCGAACTCGATTCGGTGCGCGGTTTCGCGGAATCGCTGCGCGCGCAGGCGCACGAATCGGCCAATCGGCTGCACACCGTGATCACCATGGTGGAGCTCGGCCGCTACCGGGAGGCGGTGGAGTTCGCGACCGCGGAACTGCAACTGTCCCAGGCCCTTATCGATCGGCTGCTGACCGCGGTAGGCGACCCGGCCTTGGCGGCGCTGCTGCTCGGTAAGGTGAACCAGGCCGCCGAACGCGGCATCGAGCTGACGATCACCGAGGATACGGCGCTCGATTCGACCGCGCCGCTGTCGGCACAGGAGACGGTGACGCTGGTGGGCAATCTGATCGACAATGCCATCGACGCGGCCGCCGAGGGCGCCGATGGATGGGTGGAAGTTACTGTACGCCAACAGGATTCGAACCTTGCCTGCGATCCGGCGGGGGCCGATCCGGCGCTCGCGACCGAGTTGGCCGCGGCGATCGATACGGTGCGATCGGCGAACGGGGATTCGGCGCTGTTCGTCCGGGTTGCCGACAGCGGACCCGGAATGTCCGCCGAGACCTTCGCCCGCGCCGCCGAACGCGGCTATTCCACCAAAGCCGACCACCATGGCCTCGGCCTGGCACTGGTACACCGACTGGTCGACCGTCACGACGGTGTGATCGGTACCGCACGAGATCCGGAAAGCGCCGTGACCGTGACGATTCCGCGAAAGGACGCGCGATGATCCGAGTGTTGATCGTCGAGGACGAGCCATTGATCGCCGAGGCGCACCGCGCGTACGTCGAGCGCATTCCCGGCTTCACCCCGGTCGCCGTGGCGCATACCGGCCGCGAGGCGATGCGCGCCGCCGCCGATGCCGCCGCCGATAATGCGCCGATCGACCTGGTGCTCATGGATATCGGCCTGCCCGACGCCAGCGGCCTCGACGTCGCCGCCGCGCTTACCGGCCTCGCGCCGCGCCCCGATGTCATCGCCATCACCTCGGCCCGAGACCTGGCCATGGTGCGCACCGCCGTCTCCTACGGCGTGGTGCTGTATCTCCTCAAGCCGTTCACCTTCGCCGCCTTCCGCGACAAACTCGAACGCTACCTCGAATTCCGCACCGCCCTCCCCGCGGGCGAAACCGCCGTCTCCCAGCAGGACATCGACCGCGCCCTCAGCGCGCTACGCACCTCCGACCAACGCGCCACCGCCCCCAAGGGCGTTGCCCCACAAACGCTCGACGAAATCTCCCGCACCGTCCGCGACGCCCCCGGCGGAATCACCGCCGCCGACACCGCAACCACCGTCGGCGTCTCCCGCATCACCGCCTGGCGCTACCTCGAAAAGCTCGCCGATGACGGCCTGGTCGACCGCAAATCCGACTACGGCCGAGCAGGCCGCCCCAAAACCCGCTACATCTGGAAAATCCGCCCGGAGTCAGACGCCCGGAGTCAGACGTAAGCGCTCAGACGTCGGTGGAGAAGCGGATGCCGCCGTCGGGGATTTGGACGCCGGGCCAGACTCGGGCGCCGCGTAGTAGTTCGCAGCGGGCGCCGATGTTGGCGCCGTCGCCGATGACGGCGTCGCGGACGAGGGCACGGGGGCCGATGCGGGCGCCGAAGCCGATGATGGAGCGCTCTACGGTGGCACCGGCTTCGATGCGGGCGCCGTCGAACAGGACCGCGCCGTCGAGGCGGGCTCCCGCACCGACCTCCGCGCCGCGGCCGACGACGGTGCCGCCGATGAGCACAGCGCCGGGGGCCACACCGGCACCCTCGTGGACCAGGAATTCGCCGCGCTGACCGGGCAGGGCCGGGGAGGGGGCGATGCCGCGGACCAGGTCGGCGGAGCCGCGGACGAAGTCCTCGGGGGTGCCCATATCGCGCCAGTAGGACGAATCGACATGGGCTTGGACGCGGGCGCCCTCGGCGAGCAGTGCCGGGAAGACCTCGCGCTCCACCGAGACGGGGCGGCCCACCGGGATCTTCTCGATGTATTCGCGGCGGAAGACGTAACAACCGGCGTTGATCTGGTCGGTCGGCGGATCCTGGGTCTTCTCCAGGAAGGCGGTGACCCGACCGTCCTCGTCGGTCGGCACGCAGCCGAACGCGCGCGGATCGCTCACCCGGACCAGGTGCAGTGTCACATCCGCATTGGTGAACTCGTGGGTGTCGAGGATCGCACCGAGATCGGTACCGCCGAGCACATCACCGTTGAACACCATGATGTTGTCCGCGCGCAGCTTGGGCAGCACATTGCGAATCCCACCGCCGGTACCCAGCGGCTCGGTCTCGGTCACGTACTCGAGCTCCAGACCGAGTTCGGCGCCATCGCCGAAATGCTCCTCGAAGACCTCCGCCTTGAACGAGGTGCCGAGCACCACATGGCTGATACCGGCATCGGCAATGCGGGCCAGCAGGTGGGTGAGGAACGGCAGCCCGGCCGTGGGCAGCATCGGCTTGGGCGCCGACAGGGTCAGCGGACGTAACCGCGTGCCCTGACCGCCGACCAGAATCACGGCGTCGGTGCCTGCATTTCCTGCCATCATGCTCCCCTGTTCACAGTGGATCGTCCTCGCTGGTGCACTCGACATCTGCGACATCAGTTCAGTGCCCGGCGGCATGCGCCGGGCACCATCGCGCCGTAGTTGTGACGCTAGCCCTGAGCTTCCTGCGCCTGTTGACGCAGCGCAGATCGAACCGCAATTCGGGAACGGATCGCAAGTCCGGCCCGCAATGCCAGCCGCAACGGCGCCTGCCACCAGTGCGGATGCCGATCGGCCTGGAATCGGTACGCGCTCGCGTGATGGGCGGGCAGCATGACCTCGGGATGGCGTCCGGCCGCATGTCCCTTGGCATGGGTGACCTCGGCATCGGGGACGAAGACGTTGTGCCAGCCCGCCTTGCCCATCCGGTCGCCGAAGTCCACATCCTCCATGTACATGAAGTAGCGGGAGTCGAAGCCGTCGATCGAATCGAAGGCCGCGCGCCGCACCAGCAGGCACGAACCGGACAGCCAGCCGACGGCCCGCTCGGAGATCTCCTCATTGTCCTGGCGGTAGCGCAGCGTCCACGGGTTCGACGGCCACACCGTGCCGAGAATGGCATGACCGGCGCCGTCGAGCAGACCCGGGACCGAGCGCGCCGAGGGGTAGACGCTGCCGTCGGGTTCGCGCACCATCGGTCCGAGCGCACCCGCGCGCGGCCAGCGCTTGGCGGCGGCGAGCAGTTTGTCGATCGAATCGGCACCCCAGCGGATATCCGGATTGGCGATGACGATGAATTCGACGCTCGGATCGATCTCCGCGACCGCCCGGTTGATGGCGCCGCCATAGCCGATATTGCCGCCGGTCCGCAGCAGTCGCACGTGCGAGTTCGCCTCCGCCGCCAGCTCCGGCGTCCCGTCCACCGACCCATTGTCGGCAAGAATCACCTGTGGCTTCTCGCTGGTGGCAGCGGCCAGGGTGGTGATGAAGTGCTCGAGGTGCTCGCCAGGTGAATAGGTCACCGTGACGACGACAAGCCCACCAGGGGCCACAGAATCGCTCACGACTGCGCCTCGCTGACGCTCGGCTCCGTCGTGCGCGAAGGCGCGCTGTGTCTTTGGTTCACTCGCTGACGCTCATTCACGAGCGCCCAGCCTAGCGGGACAACCCCGACAGCGCGTCCCCGAGTGCGGCCTCCCACGCCCGCAGCGGAGTCAGTCCCGCATCGGCCCACGAGCGATTGGACAACACCGAATATGCCGGGCGCCGTGCGGGTCTCGGAAATGCGGTCGAGTCACACGGACGGACCCGAGTCGGGTCCGCGCCGATTCCGGCGAATACCGCCCGGGCGAAGTCGAACCAGCTGGCCTGGCCGGAGTTGGTCGCGTGCAGCACCCGGGGCGCATCCGGCCGGCCAGCCAATTCCAGTAGTCCCTCGGCCAGATCGGCGGCGTAGGTCGGGGAGCCGAGCTGATCGCTGACCACGTCGACGGTGTCGCGTTCGCGTTCCAGCCGCACCATGGTGGCGACGAAATCGCTTCCGCGCCCGGTGTATACCCACGCCGTGCGCACCACATGCGAGTGTGGCGCCAGTTCCAGCACGGCCTGCTCGCCCGCCGATTTGGATCGACCGTAGACGGTCGCGGGATCGGTCGGGTCATCGGTTTCGTACGGCTTTTCGCTGGTACCCGCGAACACATAGTCGGTCGAAATATGGATCAGTCGGGCGCCCACCCGCGCACAGGCCGCGGCGACTACGGCCGGTCCGGTCGCATTACCGGCGAAGGCGGCCTCGGCATCGGATTCGGCCTGGTCGACGGCGGTGTAGGCGGCGCAGTTCAGCACCACATCACCCGGCTCGAGTACGGCGCGCACGGCATCGACATCGGTGATGTCCAACTCACCGTGCCCGAAGGCGCGGGCGGCGGGTGCGCGGCGCAGGAGTTCGCGGCCCAACTGCCCGCCCGCCCCGGTCACGACGAGGCGCGCGGTTACGGTCGAGGAGGGCGATAGCGCGGTCACGGGCACGAGTCTGGCACGCCGTGAACCTGCGGTTGAGGTCCGCTCGGATAACCGTTGGTTAGCCTTGAGGCAACGGAGACGGGGGTACCGGAGGCGGGGCGGTCGAGTCAGCAACGCGTCGACTGCGATGAAACCAGCGCTGCGCAGGCAGAACATCAACTGGGAGCGCTCGGTGAGCACAGTGCGTGCTCAGGATTGATACCCGGGTTCGGCGAGAGGATGCAGTGGTGCGGCAGATGGACAGGGCGACAGCGCCGTCGCAACTATCCGGGGCCGAGGGCGGCTTCGGACCGCTGCGCGCGTTCATCGCGATCGGGGCGGTGCTGGTCCTGCTCATCACCGGATTCGCCTGGCACAGCGTGGACTCGCTGATCTCGAATATCGAACGCATCGGCGGCCTCGGGCTCGGCGGTGGCCGCGACGGCGCCGTCGACATCCTGCTGGTCGGCGTGGACAGCCGCACCGACGCGCACGGCAATCCGCTCAGCACCGGCGAGCGCGCCCTGCTGCACGCGGGTGATGAGGTGGGTACCAATACCGACACCATCGTGCTGATCCGCGTTCCGAACGACGGCCGCTCCGCCACCGCGATTTCCATCCCACGCGACTCCTATGTCGACCTTCCCGGCATGGGCAAGGGCAAGATCAACTCGGCCTACGGCGCGACCAAGGAGGCCCAGCGGCTGAAGCTGATCAAGCAGGGCGTCTCGGAGGCGGACGCGGAAAAGCAGTCCACACAGGCGGGCCGGCAGGCGCTGATCAAGACCGTCTCCAATCTCACCGGCATCACCGTCGACCATTACGCCGAGGTCAGTCTGCTCGGCTTCGTGCTGCTGACCGATGCGGTCGGCGGGGTCGACGTGTGTCTGAACAATCCCGTCGACGAATGGATGTCCGGCGCCGACTTCCGCGCGGGCCGCCAGAAGCTCGACGGCCCAGAGGCTTTGAGCTTCGTGCGTCAGCGTCACGATCTCCCGCGCGGCGATCTGGACCGGATCGTGCGCCAGCAGGTCTTCATGGCGCAGTTGGTCGGCCAGGTGCTCAGCGCCAAAACGCTCGGCAATCCCGGCAAATTGAAGAATCTCAGTGATGCGGTCGGGCGCACCGTTGTGCTGGACGATGATTGGGATGTGCTGGCGTTTCTGCAGCAGCTGAAGGATCTGACGGGCGGTCAGGTCAGCTTCGAGACGATACCGGTCGCCGATCTCAATGACACGACCAGCGACGGTGAATCGGTCGTCCGGGTCGATCCGAAGGCGGTCGCGGCGTATGTGGCGGGGCTGGTCGACGGCAAGTCCGCCGATCATGGCGAGCCGACGATCGATCCGGCCTCGGTGAGCGTCAGTGTGTTCAATGCGAGCGGGGTCGGCGGACTTGCCGGTCAGGTAGCACATGCTTTGCGGGCCAAGGGATTTCAGGAGGGACTGGTCGGTAACTACACCGGGCCCGCCGTCACCGGCAGCCGAGTTCTCGCGGTGAATACCTCGAATCCGAAGGCCAAGGCGGTCGCGCAGGCACTCGGCGGGCTGACTATTGTCTCCGATGCCTCGATGTCGCCCGATTCGGTCAGCGTCGTACTGGCAAGCGACTATTCTGGTCCGGGCTCGGCCGCGGGCCGCATGTTCGACTTCTCCGGAACGTCGAGCACCGCAACGCCCGTGCCACCCGCCCCACCGATCGACGCAGGCCAGAATGGACCGAAATGCGTGAATTGACCATGCGTGAATTGACCGATGCGTGACCAAGACCAGAAACTGACCCTCACCGAGGCGGTGCTGGATCCGATCCTCGAACGCGATCCAGCGGGTCCACGCGTCACCTACTACGACGATGCCACCGGCGCCCGGATCGAGCTATCCGGGCTTACGCTGGCGAACTGGGCGGCCAAGACGGCCAATCTGATTCGCGACGAATTCGGGTTGAGCCCGGGTGCCAGGGTCGCGGTGCTGCTGCCAGCACACTGGCAGACCGCCGCGGTGCTGCTCGGCTGCTGGTGGGCCGGGACCGAGGTGGTGCTGGGGCCCGATCCGGACGCCGATCTGGCGTTGACCACCGCCGAACGGCTGGCCGAGACCGACGGCATCGCCGAGGTCGCCGCACTCTCGCTGGATGCCTTCGGGCTGCCGGTGCGTGATCTGCCGATCGGCATCACCGATTTCGCCACATCCGTTCGGGTACACGGGGACCACTTCCTGCCGCGCGGCGCCGGGGTGGCGCTGGATGGTATGTCGGTCTCCGAGGTGCTGGCCGAGGCCAGGAAATCCGCATTGCGGCAGGGGTTCGGCGAGGGCGACCGGGTGCTGTCGAGCACGTCCTGGGATACCGCCGCCGAACTGATCGACGGATTCGTCTCGGTACTGGTCGCGGGGGCCGCGCTGGTCCAGGTGGTCAATCCCGATCCGGCCCTGCGCGAGCGGCGCATCGAATCCGAGCGGGTCACCGCGCAGCGCGGCTGAGCTCCTACTCCGGTATAGGTAGGCGTCCGACCATAGGACGTTCCACGCACGCCGATCGGTCAGTACGGTGGAGCTATCGCACAACGATGGGGTTGGTGAGATGAAGCCGCAATATTGGTTCCGCTGGTTGTCGACGCAGGGTGCGCCTCGCTTGGCCCTGCGCACGCAGGCGCGGCGTGGTGATCCGTTCGCCCAGCTGATGGGCGGACCGGACGGCCTGGCCGATCCCTACCCGCTGATCGAGCGGCTGCGTGGGCAAGGTCGGCTGCTGCGCACCCCGATCGCGTGGGCCAGCTTCGACTACGATCTGTGCCGAAGTGTGCTGCGGGACAACCGGTTCGGTGTACGCACCACCGATACCTTCAATATTCCGAAGCCGCTGCAACTGCTCGCCGAACGGCTTCCGTTGCCGCCCAATCCGGTCGAGCCGCCGTCGATGCTGGTCATCGACCCGCCGGAGCATACGCGGATGCGCAAGCCGGTCGCCTCGGCCTTCACCCCGCGGGCGGTCGGCAGATTGCGGGATCGAGTCGAGACGGTCACCGAAGAACTGCTCGACGCGCTGTCATCGGGCGGCTCGGCCGATCTGATCGAGTCGTACGCCGCGCAGGTGCCGATCGCCATCATCTCGGAAATGCTCGGCTTCCCGGAAAAGGACCGAAAGGTATTTCTGGACTGGGGCGATCGCATGACCCCGCTGCTCGATGTCGGGATCTCCTGGCGGGCGTTCCGGCAGGCGCTCGGGGCGATGGAGGTGATGAACCATTACCTCGACGGGCATATCGCGCGGCTGCGCCGTGAACCCGGGGACGATATCCTCAGCAGCCTGGTCACCGCCGGTGAACTCGATGACTTCGCGCTGAAGGCGAGCGCCAGTCTGCTGATGGGTGCGGGATTCGAGACGACGGTCAACCTGATCGGCAATGGTGTCGCCCAATTGGTTGCGCACCCCGAACAATTGGATCGGTTGCGCGCCGAACCGGACCTCTGGCCGAATGCGGTCGAAGAGGTGCTGCGCATCGACGCCCCGGTTCAGACGACCGCGCGAATCGCATCGACCGACTTCGAATTCGAAGGTATCCAGCTACACAAGGGCAGCACGATCGTGCTGTCGCTGGCGGGCGCGAATCGAGACCCCGCGGTCTTCGCCGATCCCGATGTCTTCGACGTCGGCCGCGCGAATGCCAAGGAGCACTTGACCTTCAGCAGCGGCATACACGTGTGTCTCGGTGCCAGCCTGGCCCGCATGGAGGCCACCTTCGCGCTGCAGTCGCTATTCGAGCGCTTCCCCGACCTGCAGCTGGACGGGACGCCGCAACGCCGAGAGTTGTTCACGCTGCACGGATATGAGCGGATGCCGGTCCGCCTCGGCCACCGCGCGGCCACCCCCGAACCGACTGCGGTCTGACTTCCGCCGGGTGGTCGATGCCGCGGGCAGCGGACGCTTTGTGCAGCGTTGCAGCACTACAAGCCGGGGCCACGAGCGCCGACTGCAACTCGCACCGCTTCGGCTCCGACCAAGACCCGGTAGGCGATGACCGCCTACCGGGAGTCATCGGCGACCGGGTCCGGGTAGCGCGGCCGGATGGTGTCAGATGCCGTGGCGACGATCGTTCGGCATCGCTTCGCACAGTTGTGCTTCGGCTGCCGCCGAGAACGGTTCCCGGTACGCCGCGACCGCTCGGCCGGTCTCCTCGGTGACCAGGTCCGCGTTGATCTGGGCGGCTGCGGCCGCACCCGCTGCTGCGGCCGAGCCGACCTGGGCCATCAGATCGGTGACATTGCCCGCGGCCCAGACGCCGGGGATATCGGTTCGGCCGGTCGGGTCGGTGGGGATGTACTCGCCGACCCCGGCCGGGTGTTCGGTCGGGCGCAATCCGAGGGCGTCGAAGAAGTCCGCGCGGGCCACCATTCGCGACGCAACGGTCACCACATCGCGGGCGACCACGGTGCCGTCGCTCAACCTGACTCCGGTGAGACGGTCGTCGACGATGTGCAGAGCGGTCACCACACCGTCCACCACGCGAATACCTGTGGCGGCCAACTGCTCCGACTGCTCGGCGGTCAGCGGTGAATTTGTGTGCGCGAAGTAGCTGACATCGGCACTCAACTGCCGAAAGAGCAATGCCTGGTGCACCGCCATCGGCCCGGTCCCGAGCACGCCGATTGCCCGATCGCGAACCTCCCAGCCGTGGCAGTACGGGCAGTGGATCACATCCCGGCCCCATCGCTCGCGCAACCCCGGCACCTCCGGTAACTCATCGACCAGTCCGGTGGTCACCAGTAGTCGGCGCGCCCGCACCGATCTGCCGTCCACGGTCACCGTGAAGCCCTCCCCGTCGCGCACCACGGCGGTGACCTCCCCACCGACCACCTGTCCGCCGTAGCCGCGGACCTCGGCGCGACCGCGCTCCAATAGCTCCCCGGGCGGGGTCCCTTCGCGGGCGAGTAGTCCGTGTACGCCCTCGGCCGGGGCATTGCGCGGACGGCCCGCATCGAGCACGACCACCGAACGTCGCATTCGAGCCAGCATCAGCGCACCGCTCAATCCCGCGGCGCCGCCGCCGATCACCACCACGTCATAGTCGTCTTTCAGCTGATCGGTCGCAGCTGCGCTGCGACCGTTGGTGCTGTGTTGAATGGTTCCCTCGCTACGCTCGGTCACAGCTACGCCTCGCTGACGCTCGCCTCCGCTGCGACCGTTGGTGCTGTGTTGATTAGTGCCCTCGCTACGCTCGGTCACAGCTGCGCCTCGCTGACGCTCGCCTCCGCTGCGACCGTTGGTGCTGTGTTGATTAGTGCCCTCGCTACGCTCGGTCACATGACCACCTCCTCCCGACGACCATGCGGGACCGGCGGCGATCTTGGCAATTGAACTTGCTGATATGGCAAACTTGCGGCATGGATGACGACCTCGGCAATGCGCTCGACGCGGTCGGGCCTCGACTGCGCACACTGCGCCGCCAGCGCGAAATCACATTGGCCGACCTGTCGGCGGCGACCGGCATCTCGGTCAGCACCCTGTCCCGTCTCGAATCCGGCGCCCGCCGTCCAACCCTCGAACTGCTGCTGCCGCTGGCCCGGGCACACGGCGTCACCCTTGACGAACTCGTCGACGCGCCACCCACCGGCGATCCGCGCATCCACCTGCGCCCGATCACCCGCCACGGTATGACCATGCTGCCGCTGACCCGCCGCGCGGGCGGCATTCAGGCATACAAGCTCGTCATACCCGCCGACACCCGCAGGGAACCCGATCCGCAAACCCATGAGGGCTACGAATGGCTCTACGTCCTCAACGGACGCCTGCGCCTCGTCCTCGGCGAACACGATGTGGTCCTCACCCCCGGTGAGGCCGCCGAATTCGATACCCGCGTTCCACACTGGTTCGGCACCGCCGATTCCGAACCGGTCGAATTCCTCAGTCTCTTCGGCAAACAGGGTGAGCGCACCCACCTGCGCACCAGCCCCAAGCCGAAATCCCGTTAGCGACGGCACCCGCACACAGTGCGGTCCCCGGTCCGGTGCGGCGGGAGGTGCCCGCATCGAGGACATGTGCGGTTCGATGCGTTCGACGACTCCTCAGCTGAAGCCGACCGCTTGTTCACCCCATGCGGTGTGCAGGTCGCGGTCCGGATTGTCGATCACCCGGTCGATATTGTCGATGAGCAGGGTGGTGCGGGTGTCGGGACGGTACGGCGGCCAGTGTTTGGAGCCGTCAATGGCGGCGGGGACGCCGTGGGTGGCGAAGGCGAGCCAGCGGCGCTGCATGCGACCGGAGACCTCCATGGCCACCTTGCGGCCACCGAGCCAGAAGGTGGGGTCGTGATTCAAGGTGCCGAAATTGCCGAAGACATAAGGCAATTCGGTGGCATGACCGGCGCCGACGCGAGCCGCCTTCAGCATCGGGGTGGCATGGTCGAAGCGGTACATCCAGGTCGGCGAGTGCGCGGCGTGGCCGTCGGCGACCCAGTGGGCCGGCATACGGAAGGCCGCATCGGTCGACATCGCCAGCGCGCCACGGGTTTTCGCGAGATCCGGGTAGGCCGAGGTGATTTCGGCGATGCGCTCGGGCGACATATCAGGATGGTTGGCGGCTACATCGCGCAGCATCGCGTTCACCGCGTCCGGGGTCACCGGCATGATCGGCGACCGCAGCACCCGGAACAGGGATGCCTCATCCTTATTGGTGCCGATGATCAGCGGCACGCGATGTGAACGGCCGCGCTGGAAGCAGTCGATCGGATAGGTCGGAACCAGGTCGCCGTCGACGACCGGCGCGGCGGCCAGTCTGCCCGGCTCCCGCAAGGGAATCTCGTCGAGCAGTACGCCCGCCGCGGTCACGATCCGCTCGATCGGGCATTCCAGTAATTCGTTCGCGCGGGCAAACGGCAGTTCCATCAGTTCCAGAAAGCGTCGCGCCACACCGGCGGCCCGCTCCTGGCCGAAAACCGTTGTCGCAGGCGGGCTTTGCGCGATGGCCCGGTGGAACAGCCCGACCGCTGGCGGCGAAGTCAGCAATGCGGTCACGCATCCGGCGCCGGATGATTCACCGAACAGCGTCACATTTCCCGGATCGCCGCCGAATGCGGCGATATTGTCGCGCACCCATTCCAGTGCGGCGAGCTGGTCGTGCAGGCCGAGATTGGGGGTGAATTCGCTGGACAGCGACGACAAATCGAGGAAGCCGAGCACGCCGAGCCGATAGTTGACCGTTACCACCACGACGTCACCGGATTCGGCCAGCTTGCGGCCGTCGTAGATGCCCTGGGCCGCGGTGCCCAGGCAGTAGGCGCCGCCGTGCAGCCACACCAGCACCGGCCGCGGCGCACCGTTATCGGCGGAACTGCGGGGCGAGAAGACATTGAGCCACAGGCAGTCCTCCCCCATGCGCAGGCCGGAGTCGACCGGGACCATATTGCCCATCGTCTGCGGAGCGATTTCGCCGAAGGTCGTGCACTCACGGATCCCGTCCCATGGCCGCGGCGGCTGCGGTGGCCGGAACCGATTCGGGCCCGCCGGTGCGCAGGCGTACGGGATGCTGCGCCATACCGCGACCGATCCGTCCCACCGTCCGCGCACGCGGCCCCAGGTCGTTTGCGCTACCGGCTCGGTGTCGCCGACCTCGGAGTCCGGTTCGGTATCGAACTGAGTGGTCATCTTCCCGCACCTCCTACCCACGACCCGGGCAGTGCGCTGCGAGTTTGCTCCGGCCGGGTCCAGCGCCTAGCGATCTCTTATTCGAGAGTACGTCCACCCGGGCAGTTGGACGGGTTAGTCGCATCACTGCACCCGGGCGCTACGCTGGGCCGATGCCGAGTTATAGCTTCCGATGCCGCAGCTGTGGCGACACCTTCGATGTCAATCGCCCGATGGCGGAGGCCTCGAATCCGGCGGCCTGCCCCAATGGCCATGACGATACGGTCAAGCTACTGACCACATTTGCCACGGTCAGCAGGGGTAGCGCTGGCACACCGTCGCCCGCTCCGGCACCGCGACCCGCTGGCGGTGGGTGCTGCGGTGGTGGGTGCGGCTGCTGATTCGCCGATGATTCGAGCAAGGTGATCTATGTGGCATTGATCACATCTGCACGGCTGATCGTGGACGCCGTGTCACCCCATGGCCTTCGCGAACTGGGGTTCGTGAGCGTCGCGGGGTGGTGATCAGCCGTGCTTATCGGCGTGGCCGAGGTCGCGGTCGGGGGCCACTCGGTCGCGTACCCGCTGTTTGAGTACAGCGATATCGGGAAAACCGCCGTCCGCCTTGCGTTCCCAGACCTGGTAACCGTCGACGGTGATGCGGAAGACGCCGCCGGTGCCCGGGATCAGGGCCACCTCACCGATTTCGGTGGCGAAGGTGCTCAGCAGTTCTTGCGCCATCCAACTCGCGCGCAGCAACCAGCGACATTGCGTGCAGTACTCGATCGCGACACGTGGCATGGGTGGCACGCTACCGGTCACGGTTCGATGACGCCGTCGAGGTAGACCCAGGCGCCGTCCACGCGGGTGAATCTGCTGACCTCGTGCAGCGAGCCGCGGCGCCCCTCGGCGCGGAAGTGGGCGATGAACTCGACGGTGCCCGCATCGTCGAATGGTCCGCCGCGTTCGGTGCGCAGGATCTCCAGAAAGAGCCAGCGCTGGTCCGGATCCAGCTCGAGCGTCTTCGGACGGGTGCGCGGATGCCAGGAACGCAGTAGGTATTCGACATCGCCGAGAGTGAATGCGGTATAGCGCGAACGCATCAGCGCCTCGGCCGTCGCCGCGGGCCGCTCCCTCGCCAATACCGGTCCACAGCACAGACCGAACGGTTCTCCACGCTTACACGGGCACGGCCGCGACTCGTCCATATTCCGAATCTTGCTCGCCGCGCGGACCGCTGCGCACATGGGGGTATTTGCGGCCGAGTCGAGCGGCCTCGATGCCCGCCGCGTCGACCGAGATCGGGTGGAACCGGCACTTGGGCGATGACGCCGCTGCTAGCTGATCTTGATCCTCGAGGTTCGACCGAGCCGCCTCAGCGCGAAAGGGTTTCGAGGACAAGCACTGGGCAATGGTTCGGCGACTCGAGGGTATTTGGGACTATACAAATAACTTTGGCGTGTCGCTCGGAGTGTCGCGTTCTGGTGCGGCGCGATCGGCGATCCGGCAACGCCGAGGCGACGAATCACGGTGCATAAGTGCAAGTGTCGACACCGATCAAGGAGCCCACCATGGGACTGCTGAATGTGTTGAGCATCTTGAGTACCGGTTCCTCCATCGCGGCGACCAGCATCTCACTGCTCGCCAGCATCCTCGGCCTGTTCTCCCTTTCCTGACCCAACCGCACCCCACGATGCGAATGCCCTGCGGCACAACAGCATCGACCGATGCAACCGCACGTCGATCCGCGATCGACGATCACACCCTCGCATGGGCGACCCCCGCTAGGCCCGCCGATGCGCGGCCACCTCGGCGCGCGGCCTGCTGATACGTGGTCGCACCGTTGCGGTCTGGCGATGGACGGCCACCCCACGCACGGCGTACTGATATGCGGTCGCATCGTTGCGGCTCAGCGATGCACGGCCACCCCAACGCGCGACCTGCTAATACGCGGTCGCATCGCGGCGTGCCCGGCGGAATCGCTCCATGCGCGGTTGCCATCGCGCGACCGGCGCGCGACCGCGCCGATACGGCTACCGGAGCGCCGAGGCGGCCAGGGACGTGGCGATGGCGGCGGTTTGGTCGCGCCAGCGGCGTAGTTCGGTGACGCTCGGGGCGAGTTCGTAGTCGTGGTGATGGGCGGCGCGAGACAGTGCCGCCCATACCGTGGCCACCTGGGCGGCGGTGTCGTGACCTGTGAATACGCGTAGGGCGAGCAGTTGTGCGCGCATCGGGCAGCGCGCCAATTCCGGTGCTACCTGCAACCACAGCTCGTCGACGGACTGCTCCAGCGCGAGCCGCAGGATCCATACCGTCGCTCGCGACCACAGCCCGTCTGCATCGGTCACCGACCCGTCGAGCAGCCGATCCACCGCCTCGAACCGCTCGGCCACGGTCGGCCGCGGCGGAGTCGGCCGGACCTCGCCCTGCCGACGCCCGCCACCCTTCCGACCTACGTCGGCCCGCCGACCTGCGCCCTGCCGACGGCCCCCGCCCCGCCCTCCAGTTCCGTCCTGCTGACCCGTCTTCCGTCGCGATCCCTCCGCGGCCCGTCCATTCCCAGCCTCCGCACTACCTGGTCCGCCTGCACCGCCACCCGAACCACGTGCACCACCGCGCGCCCCGCCCACAAACTCGCCCGCACCACCGCGCGGCCCACCCGCATCGTCACCATCCGGCCCGCTCACCAGCGCGGCCCCGGGGCTGTCGATATCACGACACAGCAGCCGTTCATTGCCGCAACCAGCCGACGAACTTTTCGGTGTCCGCGATCAGGTCGCGCATGCTGCGGCCGATCGGTACGTGGGCGCCCGCGGTGGCGTCGCGCAATGCGTCGACGACCCATTTGCCTTCGCGGGCAAGGTGTTTGTTGAGATCGTCGACGCGGCCGCCGATACCCATCACCGCAAGTGCGACCATCGCCCGGGTCGTCTGCGCGCCTTCGATATGGCGCTCGACGTCGCGGTGGTCCATGCCAGCGGCCAATAGATTTCGGCGCGCTCTGGCCAGGCTCGCCGCCTCCACGGCCGAGCGGCAGCAGGTGGCCACCAGTTCATCGGCGATCGCCGGGGGCAGCTGCGGGGTACGCACCAGTGAGCGCGCGTCATCGAGATAGCGGCGGATGGGGTCACTGGACATCCGCACCTCCACCACCGAGCGCTCGCGCCGCTGTACCTCGAGCACGCTCGCGTCGAGTTGCATCCGCCGCACCGCTTCGGCCAGCCGCTCGTCATGGGTGAACACGATCACCTGTCGCGTCCACGCCATCACCTCGAGCACCCTGGCCAGCCCGTCCACCTTCGCCGGATCCATTGCCTGCACCGGATCATCGATCATGACGAAGCGGAAGGGACTGTCCTCCACGGTCGCTCGCGGCAGGAACAGCGAAAGTCCAAGGGCGTGCAGCTCGCCCTGACTCATCACGCCGAGCGCGGCCCCGTCCACCTCGTCCACGGTGACATCGAGCAGTACCCGGCGCGCGGTTCCGGCATTGCCCTGCAACCTAATCGCGCCGAGCTCGACATTGCTCTGCTGACGCAGCGTGCGCCAGACCCAGCGCGCCGTGGTCTCCAGCGGCGCCATCCGCTCCCCGCGCAAACCGGCCGTCGCGGATTTCAACCAGTCCTCGGCGCGTTTGAGGGTGCGCAGTTCACCGCCGTTCGCAACGATCGCGCGTGCCCCGTCCAGCCAGGCGGTGATGCGCGGCACCAGTGGCGACCACACCTCGTCGAGGCGGTTCAATTCCTTGCGGGTGCCCTGCTGCAATAGCTCGAGCTCGTCAACCAGGCGCGCGTGCGCACCGCGCAGCCGATCGGGTAGGTCCGGGGAGTAGTCGGCGCCGGTCAGCGCCGCCCAGTCGGTCCAGGCTCGGCGTACCGCGGTGGTGTCGACGGTGGGCGGATTGCGCGGATCGAAATCCAGCTCCGGCGGAATATGATCCGGCAGTGCCCGAGCGTCACGGACGGCCTGCCGCAGCGCGCCGCGTGCGGTCGCGAGCGCGTCGACCCGCGAGGTCAGCTCGGTCATCGCCGCCTCCGCACCACGCAACCAGGCCGCGTCGAGCTCCCCGCGCCCGCACACCGGACATGCGCATTCCCCGCTGGCGGCGACGTGATCGCGCGCCCGGCGCAGCAACTCCAGCACCCGCAGATCGGCCTCGGCATCGGCGGTCGAATCGCGAGCGAGCAGCGCGCGGCACTGTTCGAGGCGCGCGGCTATGGCTTCGACCTCGGCACCGGTGGGCAGGGCGAGGCGCACGATCGCGCGCAACCCGTCGGGACCAACCGGATGTTCGTTCGTGCCGAGCACTTCACGGCCGATCGCGGTGAGATCCGGCCGATCCGGGCGCAGCAGCGCCGCCATCCGGACCGCACGATCGTCGGCCACCGTCTCCAGCGCAGCGACCAGTTCGATACGTTCCTGGCGCGAATCACGCACGGCGCGTTCGAGTTCCAGTCGACGTGTACGGATTCGCTCCTGCGCCACGGTCAATTCGTCGAGGCCGAGCAGCCGGTGCAACGCGTCGAACAGATCGCTCGGCTTACCGTCGACGAGTGCGCCGAGTTCGCTGTAGGACAGGAAGGGGCGATACAGCTCCAGCAGACCGGCCCAGCGTGCGCCATCGAAATCCATTGGCGCGGTGCCGGGTCGCTGTTCCGTCCAGTGCGCCTGACCCAGTTCCGCCTGTGGCGCCCATTCTTTGGCGATGGTCAGCTCGGGATCCGCTCCGGTGGTGAGCAATTCGAGTTCGACCCGCGCCGCCGTGCCGTCGTGCAGATTGCGCCAGCCCTCGCGCCAGGCCGCCGACCGCCCGTCCCATCGGCGATTGCTGCCGGTGAGCACCAGTTCGGCGGCCTCGGCGAAACTGGACTTACCACTTCCATTGCGCCCGACCACCAGGGTGAGACCGGGACCGGGCGGCAGCTCGAGGGTCGCCTCCGGGCCGATGCCGCGGAAGCCGCGCACCCGAATCGCGCGCAGGAAGATGCCGGCGCCGTCGAATTCGGTTGCCAGATCATCGGATTCACCGCCGCCGAGGGCGCGGAGCACGGCATGTGCGACGTCGGGGGTGACGGCCGGATCAGCGGCGAGTCGCCGGGATACCACCTCGGTCAGGCGCGGCACCGTCGTCGCAGGATCTGTTCCCGGATCTGAACGCATAGGCAACCCCCTACACCACCGAACCGCGGCAAGTCCTCCAACCCCGAACCGGGTATCACTGTCGAAAGCTGAGCGAAACGCTACCCGATGGTGTCGAATTCGCCCACAGCAGTGCCGGTTCGAGTGGGTTCGAAGAGTGGAGGCGAATCTGCCCGCGGGGATGGTATGGCCATCGAACAGGCTGGGCCCCGCTCGATGTCCACCCCTCGCCAACCCCGGCGGGCAGCTCGATGGTGTGTCACCCGATTTGGGTGGCTCGGTCGGAGCCGAACAGGTCAGAATGCCAGAATCTGGCAACCAGCGCAAGATGGCAAGGCTGCCGAATATGGCGTTCGCGCAGCGTCTTCCGGTAAAAATGTCCGTTCACCACCCAACTTGTCGGTGGGTCGGGGTAGAAATCCGTCAACCGAGAAACGGGGGAAATATGACGCACACTCGATCCGGAGCCGCCGGATGAACCAGGCGGGAGCAGTCAAATGACCGCGCCATGGACCGAAGACCAGGTCAACGCATTGGCGCCCGATGCGAGCTCACTCGCGGCCGCGCGCAAGCTCGCCGGGCGCTGGCAGGACACCGGCCAGTCGGACACCGCCCTGTGGGGCCTGTGCAAGGGTAGCGGAGCCAAGCCCTATCAGACGATCGTCGATCTGGCGGGGCCCGCGTACAAGTGCTCATGCCCCAGCCGCAAGTTCCCGTGCAAGCACGCCCTATCGCTCTTGCTGAACTGGTCGGGTGGCGCGGTCACCGAGACTGCGCCGATCGCGGACTTCGCGGCGGAATGGATCAACGCACGTGCGGCCCGCGCCGCCCAGCCCGCCAAGGACCCACAGATCCGCGCGGCGAACCCGGCCACCGCCGAACAGCGGCGGGTGCGGGTAACTGCGGGCCTGGAAGAGCTCGACATCTGGCTCGGCGATCAGGTGCGCACCGGGCTGGCGCAGACCGATCGCTCGTTCCGGGCCTTCGAGGCGATCGCGCGCCGGATGGTCGACGCCCAAGCGCCGGGCGTCGCCGCCGCGCTGCGACAGCTGCCGACCACCGTGGTGAACCGGGCAGATTGGCCGGACGTCGTGCTGGCCGAATACGCCAGGCTGCATCTACTGATCGCCGCACACCGTCGCCTCGACGAGCTGTCCCCGGAATTGCAGGCCAGCATCCGGATCCATATCGGCTATCCGATGCCCACCGAGACCGTGCGCGCCGAACCAGCGGTCCGGGACCGATGGCAGGTCCTCGGCATCCGCACCAGTGAAGAGGAGCGGCTCTATACCCGCCGAACCTGGTTGTACGGCAGACAGACGCGGCGCTGGGCCATGCTGCTCGAACACTCCTTCAATGCGCCGAACTTCTCGACGGAGGTGCCGCTGCCCGGTCTGATGGCCGACGCGGAGCTGCACTACTACCCGGGCGGTGCGCCGCTGCGCGCGCTGTGGGGTGAGCGGCACGGTGCCGCCGAACCGTTCACCACATTGCCGGTGCTCGACGGGACGATCGCCGCCGCACTGGACGCGCATGCCGGGACGCTGGGCGCTGACCCTTGGCTGCGGTCACATCCGGTGCTGCTCACCGATGTCGTACCGGTATGGACCGAAAATGGCTGGTACATCACCGAATCCGACGGCACCGCACTGCCCGTCGCGGCCACCGAGCAGCCGTGGCGGCTACTCGGGGTATCGGGCGGGCATCCGGTGACACTGGCCGCCGAGTGGAGTGTCGCCGGATTGGTCCCGATCTCGGCGTTCATCGCGGGTGAGATCGTCGATATCGGCAGCACGGAGTACGCGACATGGGGAGCGTCGAATTCGCCCGCCGCACCGCTGTCGGAGGATCTGACCTCGGTGGCCCTGCTCGGCACGGCCCGCAGGACATTGGATACCGCATGTCTCGACGCCCCGGTCGCAGCGGCGGCGACGCGGTTGCGCAGTGACCCCGCGCTGGTACTGCTCGAATCGGCCGCGCTGCGCGGCGCCTTCGCCCGCGGTGGCACCTCCATTGCCAGGGCCACCGTGCCCGAACCCGCCCAGGATGACGCTCGGCGACTCATGCCGAGGGCTGCGGCCGCCCGGCTGTCCCGGCTGCTGCGCGACCGGTCCGCCTTCCTGCCCGAATGGTTCACCGCCGCAACACCATTCGACTACCGCGCGCCGGACGCGCTGTGCAGCCTGCTGCTCGAGCAGGCGAAGGCGAATACCGAGTTGCGCGAGCCACTGCTGCGCCTGGCCGGAACCCGCGGTCGATGGCTGGCCGACCGGCATCCGCAATGGCGAGACCTGGTGCGGCAGGGGCACGCCGATGCACCGACGGAACAGAGCTGGCAGTTCGGCCAACCACCCGAGCGCCGGGAATGGCTGGCCGAGCTGCGTCGTCGCGATGCCGACGCGGCGCGGGCGGCACTGGCCGCGTCCTGGCCGAAGGAATCCGGCCCGCTGAAGGCGGAGCTGCTCGCCGTACTCGCCGACGGCATTACGGCCGCCGACGAACCACTGCTGGAATCGGCGCTGGACGATCGGCGATCCGATGTCCGGCGAGTCGCGGCGGGACTGCTTCCGCTGCTGCCGAATTCGGCATTCGCCGAACGCATGCAGCGACGGGCTGGGGACTGGGTCACGATCGAACACCAGCTGCTGCATCCGAATCTCGTTGTCCGCGTGCCAGAAGAGCTCGGTGATGCCGACCGCAGGGACGGCATCACCGATCGCACCGTGGAATTCACCTACCGCTGGGATGGCGCACCGGACCTGCGTGCCGGTCGGCTGCGCCAACTCATCGCCGCGACACCGCTGACGCACTGGGAGTCCTCGCTCGGCGCACCGGATAAGGCCACCCAGGCCAAGATCGTCGATCGGTTCCGGCAGCCACTGTTCGACGGCTGGGTGGATGCCGCACTGGCACAACACGATCCGACCTGGGCGCGGGCGCTGTTCGATGCCGGGGTGCCGACCGATCTGGCGATGCTGCGGCGACGCGAACTGTTCGCCCTGCTGCCGCTGCCCGATCGCACCTGGCATCTCCTCCAACTCGACGGCGCATGGCTCTCGGAACTAGAGGCCCTGCTGCCCGCCATGGGTCATCCGTGGCCGGAACCCCTTGCCCAACACCTGCTGCTGTTGTTGTTCGAACGCGCGCGTGCCGCGGCCAAACGCCCCGAGGCGCACAGCACCGGCCCGAGCGCACATCGGTCGCTGCTCGCCGCGGCGGCCGTGCACCTACCCGTCGGCGCGGCACGGGCGGCCACCGCGGTGGCTCGCAAATGCGCCGACCCCAGCTGGGAACGAGCCTTCGATCAGCTCGCCCATGACCTCAACCACCGCTCGATGATGCTCGAGGAGTTGCAGTGACGACCACTACCACCGCCGATACCACGCCGGAGCTGTTGCGCCCGCATGCCGAACAGGCATTTGCCGATGAACTGCGGGCACTCGCGGCGCTCGACGATCGGCCGCGTCCACCATCCTGGCAGCTGTCCCCGTGGGCTGTGGTCACCTATCTGCTGGGCGGCACGCTCGACGATGGCACGGTGATCACCCCCAAATATGTCGGGCCGCGCAGGCTCATGGAGATCGCGGTCGCGACCCTGGCGACCGATCGGGCGCTGTTGCTGCTCGGCGTGCCGGGCACCGCGAAAACCTGGGTATCGGAACATCTTTCGGCCGCCGTCAGCGGTGCGTCGACGCTGCTCGTACAGGGCACATCGGGCACCGCCGAAGAGGCGATCCGCTACGGCTGGAATTACGCGCGCCTGCTCGCCGAGGGCCCGAGTGAGGGTGCGCTGGTGCCGTCACCGGTGATGACCGCGATGAGCCGCGGCGCGATCGCCCGTATCGAGGAACTCACCCGCATCCCGTCCGATGTGCAGGACGCGCTGATCACCGTGCTGTCGGAAAAGACACTGCCAGTGCCGGAACTCGGCATGGAGGTGCAAGCCGCCAAGGGCTTCAACGTCATCGCCACCGCCAATGACCGCGACCGTGGCGTCAACGATCTGTCCTCCGCGCTGCGCCGCCGCTTCAACACGGTGGTGCTCCCGCTGCCCGCCAGCGAGGACGAGGAGGTCGCCATTGTCACCCGCCGCGTGGAACAGCTCGGCTCGGCACTCGAGCTGCCGACCGTCCCCGCCGCGGCCGAGGAGGTGCGCCGCGTGGTGCGCGTCTTCCGGGAGCTGCGCTCCGGCATTACTGCCGACGGCCGCACCAAGCTCAAATCCCCCTCCGGCACCCTGTCCACCGCCGAAGCGATCTCGGTGATCACCAATGGCATCGCCCTGTCGGCCCATTTCGGCGACGGCACGCTGCGCGCGTCCGATATTGCGGGCGCGGTTCTCGGCTCGGTGATCAAGGATCCGGTGGCCGACGCCGTCATCTGGACCGAATATCTGGAAGCCGTTGTCCGCGAACGCCCCGACTGGTCCGACTTCTACCGCGCCTGCCGCGAGGTCACCGGATGAGGTTGCGGCCGAAGCGAATCAGCTGCAACTCGATCCCGCGACACGCCATGTTCAGCCCGGGGGTAACACGGTGACAGAAACACACACATCCGAAGCCGACGATTCGGCTCCGGACATCGGCTACGGCACCACGCAGAGTGGTCCGGCAACGAGGGTATTCGGCATCCGCCACCACGGCCCCGGTTCGGCCAGATCGCTGCGCACCGCGCTGGAGAGGTTCCGGCCGGATACGATTCTGATCGAGGGCCCGGCCGATGCCGACCCGCTCGTCGGTTATGTTGCGGCCGAGGGGATGTCGCCGCCGGTCGCGCTGCTGGCCTATGTACCGGACACGCCAGCCAAGGCCGCGTTCTGGCCCTACGCGGTGTTCTCGCCGGAATGGCAGGCACTGCGATACGCCGTCGAAAACGATGTGCCGGTGCGGTTCTGCGATCTGCCCGCGAGCAACGCACTAGCCGCCGAGGACGAACCGGGTGATCGCATAGATCCGCTGGCCGAACTGGCGGCCGCGGGCGGCTACGACGATGCCGAGCGCTGGTGGGACGCGGTGGTCGAATCCGTCGCCGACGCGGACGCTTTCGACGCGATCACCGAGGCGATGGGCGCGCTGCGGGAAGCCGCCGAGCAGGGCATCGACGCCCACACCCTGCGGCGTGAGGCGTACATGCGCCAGACGATGCGCAAAGCGTTGAAGGAGGGGTCGCAGCGGCTCGCCGTGGTGTGTGGGGCCTGGCACGCACCGGCATTGACCGGAAAGCTGGGGCCAGCGACCGCGGATACCAAGCTGCTCAAGGGACTTCCGAAGGTCAAGGCGACTTTGACGTGGGTGCCATGGACGCATTCGCGGCTGGCGAGCACCTCCGGATACGGCGCGGGCATTACCTCACCGGGCTGGTATCACCACCTGTTCACCGAGACCGAGCAGCCGATCGCGCGCTGGCTGACCAAGGTGGCCGGGGTGCTGCGCGCCCACGATCTACCGGTCTCCAGCGCGCACATCATCGAATCCGTTCGGCTCGCCGATACCCTCGCGGTGCTACGGGCCCGGCCGCTTGCCGGACTCTCGGAGGTCACCGAGGCGGTGCGGTCGGTAATGTGCGCGGGCGATGAGACCATGCTCCGGCTGGTCGCAACCGAACTGGTGGTCGGCGAGGCGCTCGGCGGCGTACCCGAGGGCACGCCGACCGTCCCGCTGGATGCCGATCTGCGCGCCCGGATTCGCACACTTCGGCTCAAACAGGAAGCCCTGTCCCGCAACCTCGATCTCGACCTGCGCAAGGAACGCGAGGTCGAACGCTCCCGGCTGCTGCACCGGCTGCGGCTGCTCGGCATCGACTGGGGCACACCGACAACCGGCGAAGTCCGCAGTACCGGCACCTTCCGGGAGAGCTGGACACTGCAGTGGCGACCCGAATTCGCCGTGTCGATCATCGAGGCCTCGCGCTGGGGCACCACCATCGGCACCGCGGCCGAGGCCAAGATCCTCGATACCGCGAGTCGCGCGGACGCCACCGTCGGCGATCTCACCGGCGCACTGGAGGTGGCGCTGCTCGCCGATCTCGGTGGCGCCACCGACGGCCTGATCACCCTCCTGGAATCCGCCGCGGCCCTCGATCACGATGTGACCCATCTGCTGGCCGCCCTCCCCGGCCTGACCCGCACGCTGCGCTACGGCGATGTGCGCGGCACCGACACCAAGGCGCTCGCCCACGTCGCCGACGGCCTGCTCGTGCGCATCTGCGCGGGCCTGCCCGGCGCGGTCACCGGCCTCGATACCGAAGCCGCCGAACAACTCCGCAGCCAAATCGATGCCGCGCACACCGCCATCCACACTCGCGACGACGACTGGGCTACCGGCGAATGGCTGGCCGCCCTGCGCCGCCTCGCCGACCGCGACGACGTACACGGCGCTCTCGTCGGCCGCGCCGTCCGATTGCTCGCCGATGCCGGACGCATCGATGAATCCGATTCCGCGCGTAGGCTTTCCGCCGCGCTATCGATCGGCAATACCGCAGCCGCCAAGGCCGCCTGGATCGACGGCTTCCTGGGCGGTCGCGGACTGCTACTCGTCCATGACCGAGAGTTGTTGCGCCTCATCGACGATTGGCTGCGCGGCCTCGGCGACGATATGTTCGTCGAAATCCTGCCCCTGCTGCGCCGTACCTTCGGTGCCTTCGAATCCGGAGAACGCCGCGCCATCGGCCAGGCCGTGCGCGATGGCGGTGTCCTCGCGGCGCGCACCGACGACGGCACGGCTTTCGATATCGAGCGCGGACTCGTCGCAATGCGCACTGTCGCGGACATCTTGGGGGTGCCGGTATGAGCCGGACAGCATCCGGTGGGCTCGTGCCCCTGATCGCCCCGACACCGGACGCGGCGGCACAACGGCCCGCCCGCCCGAACGTCCTCGACCAGCACACCATGTGGCGGCATCGCGCCGTCACCGATCTTCCCGGAGTGGCCGGATGACCGCAATCGATGAAACCCAGGCCAGGCGTTGGCGTTTGGTCCTCGGCACCGCCGCCGAGCAGCCGCTCGGCGGTCTCGGATCCGCCGACGACGAGGCGATGGACCGCGCGCTGTCGGCCCTCTACAACGCCGGCGACGACCAGAGCTCGGGCAAGCGCTCCGCCGGTCTCGGCGGCTCCGCGCCAAAGGTGGCCCGCTGGCTCGGCGATATTCGCACCTACTTCCCGTCCACCGTCGTCGAGGTCATGCAGCGCGATGCGGTCGATCGCCTCAACCTGACCCAGCTCTTACTGGAGCCGGAACTGCTCGAAGCGGTGGAACCCGATGTGCATCTGGTCGGCACCCTGCTCAGCCTCAATCGGGTTATGCCCGAAACCACCAAGGCGACAGCGCGAATGGTGGTCGAGAAGGTGGTCCGCGAGATCGAACAGCGCATCGCCGCACATACCGTCGCCGCGGTCTCCGGCGCACTGAACCGCGCCGCCCGGGTGACCCGCCCGCGACTGCGCGATATCGACTGGGACCGCACCATCCGCACGAACCTGGCCAACTATCTGCCCGAATATCGCACCGTCGTCCCCGAGCGGCTGATCGGCTACGGCCGCAAGGCGCAGGCGGTGCGCCGCGATGTGGTGCTGGCCATCGATCAATCCGGCTCGATGGCCTCCAGCGTCGTCTACGCCTCGGTCTTCGGCGCGGTGCTCGCCTCCATGCGTTCGCTGAAAACCTCGCTGGTCGTCTTCGACACCGAAGTCGTCGACCTGACCGAACAACTCAGCGATCCGGTAGCGGTGCTCTTCGGCACCCAACTCGGCGGCGGCACCGATATCAACCGCGCGATCGCTTATTCCCAATCGCTGATCACCCGCCCGGCCGACACCCTCTTCGTCCTCATATCCGACCTCTACGAGGGCGGCATCCGCGAAGAGATGCTGCGGCGGGTGAACTCCATGCGGGAGTCCGGCGTCCAAGTGGTAGTCCTGCTCGCCCTGTCCGACGACGGCGCTCCTGCCTTCGACCACGACAATGCCGCCGCCCTCGCCGCCCTCGGCATTCCTGCCTTCGCCTGCACCCCGGACAAGTTCCCGGATCTACTCGCACTGGCCCTGGACCGTGGCGACGTCCAGGCCTGGGCCAACCGGAACACCTGACGGACTCAACTACCTGATGACAGGCTGACCACACTTTGGAGCAGTGACAAGAACTTGACGCCGACATCCAGAATCGTGTCGAGGGCGCTGATGAAACCCATGGTCGGACTCCTTGTCTGAACCGGGCAAACAAGTCAACCCGTCGATGGTACGCCCCAGTTGATCTTGTTTCGCCCGTTTGCCGTGGTCAGCGCGTCGCGAGCAATTCCGGACCGACCGGGCCCATGGCACCCCACGCGGTGGCCGGCGCGGGCACGATCAGCGGATGCAGCAGCGACGCCAATCCGAGCAGGACGACCGCGACGATCGCATCGAGCCAATAGTGATTGCCGGTGCCGACCACTACCACCGTCGTGAGCACCGGATGCGCCAGTGCCAGCCACCGCCAGCTGCCGCGGGTCGCGGCCACCACGGCGAAGGCGAGCAGCAGGGCCCACCCGACGTGCAGTGAGGGCATGGCCGCGAACTGGTTGGAGAGCCCGCCGGATTCCGGTGAGCCGTAGACGGATTGGCCGTGTATCGCGGCGAGGTCGACGAATCCGTACTCGGGCAGCATGCGCGGCGGCGCGAGCGGCATCAGCATATGCACCGCCAGCGCGGCCGCGGTCAATGCCACTATCAGATTTCTGGTCCATCGATAGTGCTCGGGCCGAAAGACCCACAGCCACAGCAACACACCGATCGCGACCGTGAAATGCGCGGTGGCGTAATAGAAGTTGGCCCCCACCGCGAGCAGATCCCCATGCAGGAACACACTCTGCACCGTGGTCTCCTCCGGCAGCCCGAGCGCATCCTCGATGCTCAGCATGCTCCTGGCATTCCCGAGCGCGCGCACGGTGTCGTCGGCGGTGACCATCCGCCCGACCCGATAGGCCAGATACAGCACAGTTATCAGCGCGAGTTGCCCAACCGCCTCGCCGCCGCGGCCGTGCACCGCCGCCCTCATCTTCTCGGCGATACCGCCGAACGCGGGCGAAAAGCCCACCCTCGGACCACCGAGACCCGCTGCCACCATCGCCAGCGGCCTCCTTACCCATCGAACCCCAGGCCGTAATCAGGCGTTAAACGGAGTAGTAGCCTCCGGTTACCGTAGCACCGATCGTTAGGCAGACTCAGCACACTGTGATCTGAGAGACACAACGCGCCGCATTGTGACTAGGGCTGTGCAACTTCGACTTGCGGGAGCACACTGGCCGCGGCCAGTGCGGCGAGCACCGCCCCCTTGAACAGCGCCCGCGGGTTGTCGTTCGCGGGCGCCCGCACCAGACCGCGATGGCCGGACTCCACCGAAAAGGTCAACGGCACAACGCAAAACGGGCTCCGTTGAGTCGCTGTCACCCACTCCTGTGACAGC
>NZ_JBEXLC010000105.1:0-32205 GCF_040609795.1 Nocardia sp. NPDC004604 | reverse complement strand
CGTCATCATCGATTCCGCCGACCGCGTCCGCGCATTCCTGCCCCAGCTCGATGAACTCGTCACCGAAGGGCTGGTCATCCTCGACCCCGTCGAAGGCGCCGAACTCGAACGTCTCGGCGGCAAGGTCAGCACCGGACACCGAGTCGACACACTCGACGAATTCGCCGGTGCGCGAGCGATCATGCTGGATACCGCGCCCGCCGAACTGCTCCGCATGGCGGGGGACCGGCTGCCAGCGCGCTATGCGAAGGGACTGGGCCGCTTCCGTTATGGCGGCGCGGCCTGCAAAGTCGACTTCGCGCTGTCCGGACCGGTGCCGTGGCAGGCGGAGGGCTGCGCGCTCGCGGGGACCTTGCATCTGGTCGGAACCCGTGCCGAAGCGATGGCGGCCGAAAGGTCCATCGCCGCAGGAAAACACGCGGATCGTCCGTACGTACTCGCCATCCAGCCCGGCGTTGTCGACGAGACCCGGGCTCCGGCGGGCGGCCACACGCTCTACACCTACGCGCACGTTCCGAACGGATCCACCCGCGATATCAGCGAGGATGTGATCGCCCAGGTGGCACGATTCGCCCCCGGTTTCCGTGACTTGATCCTGGCCAAGAATGTCGTCACCGGTGCCGAAATGCCCTCCCACAATGCCAACTACATCGGCGGCGATATCTCTGCGGGCGCGATGACCCTGCGCCAGTTCGCCTTCCGCCCCGTCCCGCGCTGGAACCCGTACGCCACACCGCTACCCGGCGTCTACCTCTGCTCCGCCTCGACCCCGCCCGGTCCGGGCGTACACGGAATGTCGGGATTGCACGCCGCTCGGCATGTGCTGCGTCGGGAGTTCGGAATACGCACCGACCCACTGGATCTGCTGCGCACACCGGAACCGGCCTGAGCGGACTTACCAGTACTTCGAAGCTGGGCGAAACGCGATAGCCGCCCAGCACTGAACGGCTGCAGGAACTGCTCGTCAGACGGTCTGCCTGCGGTAGAGGTCCGGCTCGAGATACATCACCCGTGCGGCGGGTACGGCGGCCCGGACCCGCGCCTCGGCATCGTCGATGGCCGCGGCGATCTCCGCGATATCCAGATCGGGCACGATCGAGATCTTCGCCGCGACCAGGATCTCCTCGGGACCGAGGTACTGCGTCTTGAGGTGGATCACCCGATCGATGCGCTTGCCGTCGACCAGATTGGCGCGGATCGTCCTGTCCTCCTCCGGAGTCGCGCCCTCACCGATCAGCAGGCTCTGCATCTCCACGATCAGGACCACCGCGATGATGCCGAGCAGTGCGCCGATGGCCAGCGTGCCGATGCCATCCCAGACCGGATCATCGGTGAGCATGGTCAGCCCGACCGCGGCGAATGCGAAGACCAGACCGATCAGGGCGCCGGTGTCCTCGAGCAGCACCACCGGCAGTTCGGGACTGCGTGAGTTGCGGATGAACCGCCACCAGCTCGCATTTCCCTTGAGCGGGATGGATTCTCGCATCGCCGTGGTGAAGCTGTAGCCCTCCAGGCAGATGGCGATGAACAGGATGACGATCGCGACGATCGGATTGCTCAGCTCCTCGGGATGCTGGATCTTGTGCACGCCCTCGTAGATGGCGTAGATCGAGCCGAGGGTGAACAGCACCAGTGCCACGATGAACGAATAGAAGTAGCGATTGCGCCCATATCCGAACGGATGCAGCTCGTCGGCGTCCTGCGCGGCGCGGCGCTGACCGAGCAGCAGCAGGCCCTGGTTGGCGGTATCGGCGACCGAGTGCACCGCCTCGGCCAGCATGGATCCCGAACCGGTGATGAACGCGCCGACGAACTTCGCCGCCGCGATCCCCGCGTTCGCCGACAACGCCGCCAGAATCGCCTTCTTGCCACCACCAGCCGACATGTGTGGACTTCCTCCTGTGTTCGATTTGCAGCGCCTACGGCGCTGCGTGTGCACGGCCCCGAGTATTCAGCATCGCGTAGCGATTCGATGAGGGTGGTGATCGGGCGACGGGTGGGCGAGACGGGCCGCGAACGTCGCTCGTAAGACTCGCTCCGTTGTGGTTGCGTAGGCGTGCCGTCGAACGATCAGCCTAAGGGCGGATACGAGCTGACTGTGCGATAGGTCAGGCGGCGCCACCTACACAAGCGCAGAACAACTGCGCATCGCCCTCCACGGCCTGCGCGCGAATCTCACTGTCGGCGGCCGATATCCACGCCGCCGCACCGCGCCCCAACACCAGCGAGGTTCCGTCCTGCAGCAGCCGCGCCGTCCCCGCCGTGCACAGCACGATTCCGGGACCCGCCGAGGTCAGCGGCACCTGTCCGGATCCGGCGGTCAGATCGAACCGCCGCAGCGCGAATTCCGGCGCGGGTGTCCGATAGCGCACCGACCCGTCGCCCGCCGGTTCCGGCAATACCACCGGCAGATCGATCGGTTCGAAATCCAGCACCCGCAAGAGCTCTGGCACATCGACGTGCTTGGGCGTCAGACCGCCGCGCAGCACATTGTCGGAGTTGGCCATGATCTCCACACCGAGCCCGCGCAGATACGCGTGCAGATTGCCCGCCGCCAGGAACAGCCCCTGTCCCGGCTCCAAGGTCAGCCGGTTGAGCAGCAGCGCGGCCAGCACCCCGGCATCGCCCGGATAGGCCTCGGCGAGTTCGAGCGTGGTGCGTGCCTCGGCGGTGAACTCGCGGCTGCCCTTGACCGACAGGTAGCGCACGCAGCCGTCGAGCACTTGGGGCAGCAGCGTGGCCAGCACATGCTGCGGCAACGTGATCCAGGTGGTGAACAGGGTCCGCAGTCCGGCCGAATCAGGTTGGGCGGCAAGCAGGTCCGCGTAGGAGCGCAGCCCGGGCACATCCAGTGCGCGCAGCAGTTCGACGGTGCGGCGCGGATCCCGGAATCCGGCCAGCGCCTCGAACCGATCCAGCGCCACCACCAATTCCGGTTTGTGATTCTCGTCGCGGTAGTTGCGCATCGGCGAATCCAGCGGCACCCGCGCGCGGTTCTCTCGCTCGAATCCGGCACGCGCCTGCGCGGAACTCGGATGCGCCTGTAGCGATAGCGGTTCCTCGGCGGCGAGGATTTTCAAAAGGAACGGCAGCCGCCCGCCGAATTCCGGTGCGGCGGTGCCGAGTTCGCGCTCCGGATCGGCCGCGACCAGCTCCAGCAGGGAACGGGTGCTGTTCTCGAGGCGGACATGTGCCGGATCGGCGGGGTGGGCGCCGAACCACAGTTCCGCCTCAGGATGCGCCGAGGGGACCGGTCGGCCGCACAACCGAGCGAGTGCGGTGCGAGAACCCCAGGCATAGGAACGCAGCGCACCAACGAGTTCGTGCACTAGTAGCGTCCCCCGTCGAGCTGTTCCGTGGTCGGGTCCGCGTCGCCGCGCGCGCCGATCAGCCGCAGATAGGCCGCGGCCATCTCCAGGCGCAGCGCGAGCACCGCGAGTTGTTCGAGTTCACTGGCATGGCCGATGGTGCCGGGCAGGGGTGCGCCCGATTCGTCCACCCTGGCCGGTGCGGGCGCGGCGGGATCGGTGAGCGAAGTGTGCAGCACCTCCACATCCGCGCTCACCAGATCGGCATCGACCAGACCCGATCCGGCGCTACCGAAGACGGCCAGTCTGCGGCGCGCCGCCGCCTGATCGAGATCCGCGCTGAGCACGAATATCCGAATCCGCTCCACCGGTGCGGGTCCGTCGAGTTCCTCGTCGTGGAACAGCGGATCGAAGTTCGGCGCGGTTCGCCCGGCGGCCTCGACCATGCGCGCATTGGCGGCGACGGCCTCTGCCAGTGTCACCGCGCTGGCCACCTTGCCCGCCGACTGCAACAGCACCTCGGCACCGTGCTCGGCCAGTTCGTTGGTGGCAGGGGAGTCCCCGGCCAGCACGATGCCGCGCTGCTGCATGCGCGCGGCCAGCGTCTTGGCCGGATTGTGGAAGACCTCGTTGTGCGGACCATCGCGCAACGCCTCGGCATCGAGCACGTCGGCCAGTTCGGTCAGATCGGGTACGACCGCACCCGAACGGGCCGGATCAACGATGCGCAGCACCGCGATACAGGCCGCGAGGAAGCGCAGCAGGCGGTTGTGATCGAGGACCGGAATCCGTGGCTCCAGCAGCGACGTACGCCCGGCTGCGGCGGCACGCAGCGGTCCTTCGTGCGGCGCGGCGACCACCACCTCGGCGCCCCGGCGCTGCGCGCGGTCGACCGCGTCGATCAGCCGGGGATCACCGGCGTCATCGCCCGCGACGAGCACCACGTCCAACGGTCCGACCCACGGTGGGAGAGCGGCGACGGGCACCACGGGTAGGCCCGCGCGGTCGCCGAGCGCGGCGACGATAAGGCTGGCGGCGCGTGCGGCCCGGCCCGCGCCGGAGACCAGCACCACGCTGCGTGGCCGCAGATCGACGAGGCGCGCGAGCGCGTCCTCACCGACGGCCGCCGCGGTCGCGCGCACCTGCGCGCCACCGGATGCGGCGGAGCGCAGGGCGCCGCCGACATCGGCCGCCTCGAGTGAAGCGGCATCGTCGAGGTCGAGCACCGGTGTTCCAGCGATCATCGGGCGTCCCACCTCCCCTCATCGCGCTGTGTGCGGTCCCGCCCTGCTCCCACCCGGGCTGTCGACTCTGAGCTATCGACACGGGCGCCCAGGTCGGGCGAATCCAACGTCTGTGATTCCACTATTCCAGTCAGGAGCGCACGATGCTCAGGATCTCGGCATCGGGCTGAGTCGTCTACTTCCCTAGTCGTCGAATCCTGAGCATGTGATTCCATTCCGCCGTAATTCCACTATCCCAGTCAGGAGCGGACGATGCTCAGGATCTCGGTTACGAGTGCGTCTACTTCCTCCGTTGACCGGGCCTCGACGTTCAGTCGCAGCAACGGTTCGGTATTCGACGCGCGCAGATTGAACCAGGCGTCATCGGCGAGCTGAACGGTGACCCCGTCCAACCGGTCCACCGAGACGGCCCGATCCCCGAATGCCTCCACCACAGCCATCGTTCGCTCCTTCGCGTCCGCCACCGTCGAGTTGATCTCTCCGGACGCCGCATACGTTTGGTACGACGACATGAGCTCCGAGATCGGCCGATCCTTCTCGCCGAGCGCGGCCAGCACATGCAATGCCGCGAGCATGCCGGAGTCGGCGCCCCAGAAATCGCGGAAGTAGTAGTGCGCGGAGTGCTCACCGCCGAATACCGCGCCGGTGGCCGCCATTTCCTGCTTGATGAACGAGTGCCCGACCCGGGTGCGCACCGGAGTGCCACCGAGTTCGTGCACGAGTTCGGGGACCGCGTGCGAGGTGATGAGGTTGTGGATGATGACCGCGCCGGGCTCCTTGGCCAGTTCCCGCTCGGCGACCAGTGCGGTGATCGCCGATGGCGAAATCGGGTCGCCGTTCTCGTCGACCACGAAGCAGCGGTCGGCGTCGCCGTCGAAGGCCAGGCCGATATCGGCGCCGGACGTGCGGACCAGATCCTGCAGATCGACCAGATTCTTCGGATCGAGCGGATTGGCCTCGTGGTTGGGGAACGAGCCGTCCAGTTCGAAGTAGAGCGGCACCACCTTCAGTTGCGCAACGGTGCCGAGCACCTCGGGCACGGTGTGCCCGCCCATGCCGTTGCCCGCGTCCACCGCAATGGTGAGCGGACGGACATCGTCGAGATCGACCAGCCCGCGCAGGTACTTCGCGTAGTCGGTCAGCAGATCGAGCTCAGTGGCGCTGCCCGGCGTGCCGTCGTAGCCGGGGACGCCGTTGATCACCTCGTCCTTGATGGTCGCCAGGCCGGTGTCCTGGCCCACCGGAAGCGCCTTCGCGCGGCACAGCTTGATGCCGTTGTAGCGGGCCGGATTGTGGCTGGCGGTGAACATCGCGCCAGGACAGTCCAGGTGACCGGAGGCGAAGTACAGCTGATCGGTCGAGGCGAGGCCGATGTGCACCACATCCAGGCCCTGGCCGAGTGCGCCGTCGGCAAAGGCGGCGGCGAGTTCCGGTGAGGATTCACGCATGTCGTGTCCGATGACCACGCGGGTCGCACCCTCGGCACGCATCAACCGCGCGAACGCGGCACCGACATCCTTGACGAATTCCCCGTCGATTTGTTCACCGACGACACCGCGGACGTCGTACGCCTTGATCACCGCGTTCACGAATTCGGCAGAGCGGGCCACTGTCATGGTGACCACCCTAGTGGCTCCTACCGACGCCGCTGACACGGTCCCGCCCCGACCTCAGTTGGGCGGGTCCGGCAGCACTCGAAGGTGTCCGCGACGCCCGGTGCGGGTGGCGCGCGGCGGAGGCGGTGCGTAGTCGGAGTAGCCACGCCGGTCGTGCTCCGGGGGACGGCGGCGCAATCCGGCCTCGCGGACCGCTTCGGCCAATGCCGTCAGATCGTCGTCATCCGGTGTGCTGGAAGAGAATCCGCCCTCGTGGCGCACCATCTCCCAACCCTTCGGCGCGGTGATGCGGGAAGCATGTGTTTCACACAGATCCCAAGAATGCGGTTCGGCCACCGTCGCCAGTGGCCCGACAACCGCGGTCGAATCGGAGTACACGTAGGTGAGCGTCGCAACAGCGGGATTCTTGCAACCTGGTCGGCAGCAACGACGCATGGGGATCACGCCGATGAGAGTAACCCCCTCGAGGCCGCGATGTGCTCAGACACGCTAAGGATTCGGGGTTTTCGGGCGCGAGTTCACCCGTTGCGATGCTGTGCCGTTGTTCGCCCGCCGCGTTCGCTCACGCGCCCTCGGGGTCGATAATGTCCGGATCGACGCCGAGATAGGTGGCGATCTGCTGGACGAGCACCTCGCGCAGGAGATCGACGAGATCGTCCGGATCGCCCGCGCGCAGTTCGAGTGGCTTGCGGAACAACACGATTCGGGCCCGGGTGGCCACACCGTGTCGGTCCACACCGGCCGGTATGAGCCGCGACAGCGGCACCGGTCCGTCGGCCACCACCTCATCCGGCCAGGTAACCGAATCCGGGTGCAGCGGACGGATTTTCGGCACATCGTCGACCGCGATATCGAGTTTGGTCAGCCGATCGTGCCAGCGGGTGTCCAGCGGTGCGAAGGCCTCGAGGACCAGCCGGTCGAACTGCTGCCCCCTGGTGCGCCACGCGGGCACGGTCGGCGGGAGCATCGGCCCGCGCACCCCGCGCCCACGGCGGATCACCGAACGTGCGGTCGGTGGACGACGGTTACGTGAACGGGCCATAACTAAAACTTAGGCCAATTCGCCGCCCCGTACCTTCGCCGCCCCGCTGGCGCGTTGGCGGCCGACGGCGCGGTACGGGGGTCGACTGCTGGGCGTGCCCCCGGAGTCACCCATGGGCCAGCGAAGCAGTTGTCGCGTCGGTGACGCGCTGTGCTCGCGGGCAACTCCGGGGCATGCCCCAGGTCTCTAGCCGATGCCGCGCTTCAGGCGGCGCCGCTCTCGTTCGGAGAGGCCGCCCCAGATGCCGAAGCGTTCATCGTGTGCGAGTGCGTATTCCAGGCACTCGTCGCGTACCTCGCAGCCCATGCAGATCCGTTTGGCCTCACGGGTCGAGCCGCCCTTCTCGGGGAAGAACGCCTCCGGATCGGTCTGTGCGCACAGGGCACGTTCCTGCCACTGCTCCTCGATGGATTCGAACATCTCATCGAAGCCCGTCACGACCAAGCTGAGCCGGGGTGCTGTCACTCCGTCGATCATCTCGGGCTCGATCCGATCCGGTTCGATCCGACCGATCTCTGCGCAGACGCCACGTGCTGCGCCTGCTGTGGAATCGGTTTGCGATACGCCGCCCGGCATGCCCGAAGGGGCCAGCTCATTGGCCATCGCTCCGCCTCCTCACTGTGTGTTAGCGCAGATTGATTCTTTCCGTCGGACCAACACGCACACCGACGGCCGTACCCCGCGACGTTGTCCCGCGGACATCCCCGAGCTTGCCACCCCGGTGCGAACACCTGTTCGAAAAGCTGTCCGCGCCTTGAACTCTCGCGCGAACCCGAAATGACATGACTGTGATTAGACACGCCGGACGTGTCGATGGTCAAGCCGCCGTCGCAATTCCGTTACTATCCGCAACCGCATTCCATAGCTGATCTTGAACGCGGAACAGCAAATGAGCAGCAAATACGGGATGAACCGCGGCCGCTCCGGCAGCGCATAGGCTGTGTCGATGTGACTCCACAACAAGCGGACACCGCACCCGCCAGTGGCCCCAAGATTGCCGTCCTGGTGGGCGGGGTCGGCGGCGCGCGCTTCCTTCAGGGTGTCCGGGAACTGCTGCCCGATGCCGACGTTTCCGCCATCGTCAATGTCGGTGACGACGTCTGGATGCACGGCCTCCGGATCTGCCCCGACCTCGATACCTGCATGTACACCCTCGGTGGTGGCATTGATACCGAACGTGGCTGGGGTCGGGTCGCAGAGACCTGGCATGCCAAGGAAGAACTCGCCAAATATCATGCCCAGCCGGATTGGTTCGGGTTGGGGGATCGCGATATCGCCACGCACTTGGTTCGGACCGAAATGTTGCGCGCCGGGTACCCGCTCTCCGCGGTCACCGAGGCGTTGTGTAACCGATGGCAACCGGGCGTAAAACTCATCCCGGCTACCGACGATCGCTGCGAAACCCACGTTGTTGTCAGCGACCCCGACAACCCTGGCGAACGCCGCGCGATCCATTTCCAAGAGTGGTGGGTTCGCTACCGCGCGGACATCGAGACACACGGATTCGCCACAATTGGGGCCGATGAGGCCAAACCGGCACCAAATGTGACGCAGATCATAGCCGAGGCCGACGCCGTGCTACTGGCCCCGTCCAACCCCGTCGTGAGCATCGGCGCCATCCTCGCGGTGCCCGGTATTCGCGGTGCGCTGCGCACCACCGAGGCCAAGGTGATCGGCATCTCCGGTGTGATCGACGGGAAGCCGTTGCGTGGCATGGCCGATGAGTGCCTTTCGGTGATCGGCGTCGAGACCACCGCCGAGGCGATCGGGCGCTACTATGGCGCGCGCTCGGCCACCGGCATCCTGGACGGGTGGCTGATCCACACCACCGACACCGCGAATGTGCCCGGTGTGGAGGTGCGCAGCGTGCCATTGCTGATGACCGATCCTCCGACCACCGCTGAAATGGTCCGGGAGGCATTGGATCTGGCGGGAGTCAAGCCGTGAGTCAGGGAGGTAACGCGATGACCGAGCGGACCGTCGATGCGAACGGACCGGTCGACCACGCGGCGGGCGAGTTGCGCATCCTGCCGGTCACCGGACTGCCGGAGTTCCGGCCGGGCGATGACGTCGGTGAGCAGATCGCAGCCTGTGCGCCGTGGCTGGTCGATGGCGACATTCTGGTCGTCACGAGCAAGATCATCGCCAAGTCGGAAGGGCGGATCGTCGAGGCGCCGCTGGATCCGGAGGAGCGCGACAGCGCCCGCCGCGCCCTGGTCGAACAGGAGGCGGTGCGCGTGCTCGCGCGCAAGGGCCGCACGCTGATCACCGAGAACAAGCTCGGCATCGTGCAGGCCGCCTCCGGGGTGGACGGATCCAATGTCGAGCAGGGTGAACTCGTCCTGCTGCCCGCCGATCCGGACGGGAGTGCCAAGGCGCTGCGGACCGCGCTGGCGGAGCGGCTCGGCGTGCAGGTCGCGGTCGTCATCACCGACACCATGGGCCGGGCCTGGCGCAACGGTCAGACCGATACCGCCATCGGCGCGTCGGGTCTGCGGGTGCTGTACGACTACGCGGGCGCGGTCGACGGACAGGGCAATGAACTGCACGTCACCCAGGTCGCGGTGGCCGACGAACTCGCGGCCGCCGCAGATCTGGTGAAGGGCAAACTCGGCGGCGTCCCGGTCGCGGTGGTGCGCGGGCTGCCGGTCACCGATGACGGATCGTCGGCGGCGGACCTGTTGCGCGGCGGCATCGATGACCTGTTCTGGCTCGGTACGGCCGAGGCGATCGAGCGGGGGCGCGGCGAGGCGCTGCTGCTGCGTCGCTCGGTTCGCCAATTCGCCGACACTCCGGTCGATCCCGAAAGCATCCGCGCCGCGGTCGCAAAGGCGCTCACCGCGCCCGCACCGCATCACACCCGCCCGGTGCGCTTCGTCTGGGTCCGCAAACCCGGCCTGCGCGGCCAACTGCTGGAGGCCATGGCCGAGCGGTGGCGGGCCGATCTGACCGCCGACGGACTCGACCCGGAGCGGGTGGAACGCCGAATCGCCCGCGGCCGAATCCTTTACGACGCACCCGAAGTGATCATCCCGTTCTGCGTGCCCGACGGTGCGCACGACTATCCGGATGAGCGGCGGCGCGGTAACGAACGGACCATGTTCACCGTCGCGGTGGGCGCGGCCGTGCAGGGCCTGCTCGTCGCGCTGGCCACCGAGGGCATCGGCAGCTGCTGGATCGGCTCGACCATCTTCGCGCCGGAAATCACCCGCGACGTACTCGGCCTCGCCGACGACTGGAATCCCCTCGGCGCCATCGCCATCGGTTATCCCCTGGAGGAACTGACCCCCCGTCCGGTCTTCGGCCCCGGCCCCGGTCTGGTCGAGCTGTGAGCGTTCGGGAATTCGCTATCGGAGTCGACGAGTGAGCGCCAGTTCGCTGCACGCCTCGGCGACGACGCTGCTCGAATCGTGGCGGCCCGCGACGGGCACCGATGCATCGCTGCGGGAGGCGATGCTGGCATTCCTCGGGTCCGCACCGCGCGGATGTCTGCGCGAGCACGCACCCGGCCACATCACGGCCTCGGCCGTGGTCTTCTCTCATGATGAGCGTGCGGTCCTGCTGACCCTGCACCCGCGCGTCGGCCGCTGGATCCAACTCGGCGGGCACTGCGAGGAAGGTGACGAGACGGTGGCCGCCGCCGCGCTGCGCGAGGCCACCGAGGAGTCCGGTATGCCGGACCTACGTATGGATCCGGAACTGTACGGCGCGCAAGCACATCCGATCACCTGTTCGCTCGGCCGCCCGACCAGGCATCTCGACCTGCTTTTCCGCATCGTGGCCCCGGCCGGTGCCGTCCCGATCCGCAGCCACGAATCCACCGACCTGCGCTGGTGGCCGGTCGACGCACTGCCCGACAACGCCGACGTCCTGCTGCGCTGATCGGCCGAACCGCCACAGATACCGCGCACGATCGCCGCGTGATCCCGCATTCGCCGGGGTGACGCGGCGATTGTCATTTCGGGCGTGCCGTGCTCACGTCGGTGTCCGATTTGCCGTTTCGGCCAGTCTTTACAAATTGCCTGATTTGTCTAGACGAAAGACAGATTGATCTTTATTGTCAAGAGTAAGTGGTACTGCACATCACATGTGATGTGCCGCTTTGATGAGGAGACAACGATGTCCACGGAAACTCATGCGTCCGGCCCTCGGGTCGAGGCGACCGACTGGCGCGACCGCAAGCGCTATCTGTGGCTATGGGGGCTGTTCGCGCCGACCGGCCTCTTCACCATCGGCCTGCCGCTGATCTGGGCGTTCAATGAATTCGGCTGGCACAGGCTGGCCCAGGTGCCGTTCTGGCTGGGCCCGGTGCTGGTCTATGTGGTGATCCCGCTGGCCGATATCTTCTTCGGCCCGGACGGCGACAACCCGCCCGATGAGGTGATGGAGTACCTGGAGAACGACAAGTACTACCGCTACCTCACCTACCTCTACCTGCCGTTCCAGTACGCGACGCTGATCATGGGCGCCTACCTGATCACGGCGGACCACCTCAGCTGGCTCGGCATCGACGGCGGACTGCACATCGTCGACAAGATCGGCCTGGCCATCACCGTCGGCATGATCGGCGGCATCGGCATCAATACCGCGCACGAACTCGGCCACAAGAAGGTCGATCTGGAGCGCTGGCTGTCGCGTATCGCCCTGGCCCAGTCGTGCTACGGCCACTTCTACATCGAGCACAACCGCGGCCACCACGTGCGCGTCGCGACGCCGGAGGATCCGGCGAGTTCCCGGGTGGGCGAAACATTCTGGGCCTTCTGGCCGCGCACGGTCTGGGGCAGCCTGACCTCGTCGTGGCGCTTGGAGCGGACCCGGCTCGAGCGCCTCGGCAAGAAGCCGTGGAGCCTGCAGAACGAAGTGCTCAGCGCCTGGCTGATGTCGGTGGCGCTGTACGCGGTGCTGCTCGCGGTATTCGGAATCGGTCTGCTGCCATATCTGATCCTGCAGGCGGTCGCCGGCTTCAGCCTGCTGGAGGCGGTCAACTATCTCGAGCACTACGGCCTGGTCCGCCAGCGCACCGCATCCGGCCGGTACGAGCGGCCCGCCCCGGTGCACAGCTGGAACAGCGACCACATCGTCACCAATATCTTCCTGTACCACCTGCAGCGGCACAGCGATCATCACGCGTATCCGACCCGGCGCTATCAGACGCTGCGCAGTTGGGACGGTGCGCCGAATCTGCCGAGCGGCTACGCCAGCATGATCCTGCTCGCCTACTTCCCGCCGCTGTGGCGGCGCGTGATGGACAAGCGGGTGATCGCGCACTACGGCGGCGATATCACCCGTGCCAATATCCATCCGGGCAAGCGGGACAAGGTGATCGCGCGCTACGGTACGCCCGGCGCCGAGGCGTGATCATGAGCAGATTTCGTTGTCCCGTCTGCGATTACGTCTACGACGAGCTGAAAGGTGCACCGCACGAAGGGTTCCCGGCGGGCACACCGTGGGAGACGGTTCCCGACGACTGGTGCTGCCCTGATTGTGGTGTGCGCGAGAAGATCGACTTCGAACCTCTGGGAGTTCCGAAATGAGTACAGCATCGCGTAGCGATTCAGTGAGGGGTGGTGGCCGGGTGGCGGGCGGGCGTGAATACAAACTGTTCCAGTGCATCCAGTGCGGTTTCGAATACGACGAGGCCAAGGGCTGGCCGGAGGACGGAATCGAACCGGGCACCCGCTGGGACGATATTCCGGACGACTGGACCTGCCCGGACTGTGGTGCGGCCAAGGCCGACTTCTACATGGTCGAGATCGAACGGTCGTGAATTTTGACTGCGGCAACCACCCGTGACAACCTCGCGGGTATGCCGCGCACCGGACCGAGGGTTTCCTATCAGGAGGCGGCGCGGGAACTCCTGCGCACCTCTGTCCTGGATTCGATGCGCGAACTGCTGACCGAGCGGGACTGGTCGAAGATCACCCTGGGCGATGTGGCCACTCGGGCCGGAGTCAGCAGGCAGACCCTCTACAACGAATTCGGTTCGCGCGCCGGGCTTGCGCAGTCCTACGCGCTGCGCCTTGCCGACGATCTGGTCGATCATGTCGGCTCCGCGATCGACGGCAATATTCACGACGCGCGCGCCGCATTCGAGGAGGGGCTGCGCGACTTCTTCCAGGCGGCCGCCGCCGATCCGCTGGTGCAGTCGCTGGTCGCCGGTGAGGTAAAGCTGGATCTATTGCGGCTCATCACCCTTGATGCCGAGCCGTTGCTCGAACATGCCACCGCGCGGCTGTCCATCGCCTTCCAGCACAGCTGGGTGCAGGCGACGGCAACCGAATCCGACGTGCTGGCCCAGGCTTTGGTGCGGATCGCGCTGAGTTATATCCCGACGCCGCCCGCGCCCGGGCGCAACGCACCCGCCGAATTGAGTGCCGTTTTCAGTCCGTACGTCGAGGCTATTCTTGCCTCGCAAGAACAGCGCTGATCCCATCATTGGGAAGTTGACGGTTTGCGGTAAGTGTGCCGTGATTGTGGGCGCATGTGAAGGTGCTTAAAAACCAACCGGCAGGCATCTAACTGCTGACATCTTTCAACGGCGAGCCGCTGTGTAACGGTCGTAAAGTCTGTATGTATTGTCATGCGTCGGAGTTAGGGTACTTACTTAGCGGGGCAAACGTGCAAACGGTTGGCAAACCGGCGGGGTCTCCCGACCCCAAACGCCATCTGTGGGTTCTCGGACTGGTCGCTCCTTCGATCGCATTGCTGCCATCACAGTTGGTCTTGCATACCGGCGCGCCGGTTTTCTGGTGGATCGGGCCGATCATCGTGCTGATCGTGATCCCCGTGCTGGACTGGGCCGTCGGTGAGGATGGCAGCAATCCGCGTGATGAGGATTACGAGTTGCTGTCCAACGACCGGTACTACCGGTGGTGCACCTATCTGTTCCTGCCGGTCCAGTTGATCGGCCTACTCATCGCCGCCTATATGTGGGCGGGCGACGATCTGTCCGTGGTCGACAAGCTCGGGCTCGCAATGACTCTCGGGTTCGTCAGCGGTATCGGCATCAATGCGGCGCATGAACTCGGGCATCGGGTCGAAAATCTGGAGCGCTGGCTGGCCAAGATCTCGCTCGCGCAGTCCGGATACGGACACTTCTTCGTCGAGCACAACCGCGGCCATCACGCGCGGGTGGCGACGCCGGAGGATCCGGCAAGCGCCAGGCTGGGCGAATCGCTCTGGGAGTTTTTGCCGCGCAGCATTTCCGGCGGATACCGCTCCGCCGTCCGGCTCGAACGCGAGCGCCTCACTCGCAAGGGCAAACGCTGGTTCAGTCCGAACAACCACATCCTGCAGGCCTGGGCGATGAGCGTGGTGCTGTTCGGCACGCTGCTCGCGGTCTTCGGCTGGCGCGTGCTGCCGTATCTGGCGCTGCAGGCGGTGATCGGCGTCATGCTGCTGGAGACGGTGAACTACATCGAGCACTACGGACTGCTGCGGGCCCGCCGCCCCAATGGCCTCTACGTGCGCTGCTCGCCGCGCGACAGCTGGAACAGTGACCACCTGGTCACCAATATCTTCCTGTTCCACCTGCAGCGGCACAGCGACCACCACGCCAATCCGGGGCGCCGATACCAGACCCTGCGCAGTTCGATGCAGGCGCCGCAGCTGCCCGCGGGATACCTGTCCATGATCGTGTTCGCGGCCGTTCCGCCGCTCTGGCGCGCCATCATGGATCACCGCGTACTGGCCCATTACGGCGGCGACATCACCCTGGCGAATATTCAGCCGCGCAAGCGCCGCCGGATCCTGATGACTTACGGCGTGACCGCGTAGTTCACCTGGTCCGGCAGCGACTAGCCTTGTGTCGGTACTGACGAACCAGGAGAGGCTGATAGAGGCAGATGACGACCTCAGAACTTCCCGCACGCACGTCCCTGACCGCCGATGTCCGCAACGGCATCGAATACAAGGTGGCGGACCTGTCGCTGGCTGAATTCGGCCGCAAGGAGATCCGCCTCGCCGAACACGAGATGCCCGGCCTGATGGCCCTGCGCCGCGAGTACGCGGAGGTGCTGCCGCTCGAGGGTGCGCGCATCTCCGGTTCGCTGCATATGACCATCCAGACCGCGGTGCTGATCGAGACCCTGGCCGCGCTCGGCGCCGAGGTCCGCTGGGCCTCGTGCAACATCTTCTCCACCCAGGACCACGCCGCGGCGGCCGTCGTCGTGGGCCCGCACGGCACCATGGACGAGCCCAAGGGCACCCCGGTCTTCGCCTGGAAGGGCGAGACCCTGGAGGAGTACTGGTGGGCCGCCGAGCAGATGCTGACCTGGCCGGGTGAGCCCGCGAACATGATCCTCGACGACGGCGGTGACGCCACCATGCTCGTGCTGCGCGGCGCGCAGTTCGAGAAGGCGGGTGTGGTGCCGCCGGAGGACGAGGACCACTCGACCGAGTACAAGGTCTTCCTGAACCTGCTGCGCGAGCGCTTCGAAACCGATAAGACCAAATGGGGCAAGATCGCCGAATCGGTGCAGGGCGTCACCGAGGAGACCACCACCGGCGTGCTGCGGCTGTACCAGTTCGCGGCGGCGGGTGAGCTGGTGTTCCCAGCGATCAATGTCAACGACTCGGTCACCAAGTCCAAGTTCGACAACAAGTACGGCACCCGCCACTCGCTCATCGACGGCATCAACCGGGGCACCGATGTGCTGATCGGCGGCAAGAAGGTATTGATCTGCGGCTACGGCGATGTCGGCAAGGGCTGCGCGGAATCGCTTGCGGGACAGGGCGCCCGGGTGCAGGTCACCGAGATCGATCCGATCAACGCGTTGCAGGCGCTGATGGACGGCTACGACGTGGTCACCGTCGAGCAGGCGATCGGCCAGGCCGATATCGTCATCACCTCGACCGGCAATAAGGACATCATCACCCTCGACCACATGAAGGCGATGAAAGACCAGGCCATCCTCGGCAATATCGGTCACTTCGACAACGAGATCGATATGGCGGCGCTGGAGCGTTCCGGTGCAACGAAATTGAATATCAAGCCGCAGGTCGACCTGTGGACCTTCAAGGAGTCCGGCAAGTCGATCATCGTGCTGTCCGAGGGGCGGCTGCTGAATCTCGGCAATGCGACCGGACATCCGTCGTTCGTGATGTCGAACAGCTTCTCCAACCAGGTGATCGCCCAGATCGAGCTGTGGACCAAGCCGGACGAATACGATAACGAGGTCTACCGCCTGCCCAAGCATCTGGACGAGAAGGTCGCGCGCATCCACGTCGAGGCACTGGGCGGCACGCTGACCAAGCTCACCAAGGATCAGGCCGAGTACATCGGCGTCGATGTCGAGGGTCCGTACAAGCCCGACCACTACCGCTACTGAGTAGGGTTACCCGTCGGCCCGATATGGGCCGACGGGCCGAGGCGGCAATTGATTTGGCGGAGGATTCGTGCTGATTGCGGTGGAGGGTCTCGACGGCGCCGGGAAGCGGACGCTGATCGATGGCGTTGCCGCGGAGCTGCGCGCCAGGGGCCTGCGTGTGGGGACGCTCGCCTTTCCACGCTACGGGCGCTCGATCCACGCGGATCTCGCGGCCGAGGCATTGCGTGGTGGTCATGGCGATCTCGCCGATTCGGTACACGGGATGGCGCTGATGTTCGCGCTGGATCGGGCGGGCGCGCGTGATGAGTTGTCGAAGCTGTTGGCCGACAATGACATCGTGATCCTGGACCGCTACGTGGCTTCCAACGCCGCGTACTCGGCCGCGCGCATGCAGCAGTCGGCCGACGGTGAAATCGTGCGCTGGGTGGGTGAATTGGAGTTCGGTCGCTTCGATTTGCCGGTGCCGATGCTGCAGCTGTTGCTGGACGTGCCGACCGAGGTTGCGGCCGAGCGTGCCCGGCTGCGTGGCGAACTCGACCGGACCCGTGCCCTCGATGCCTACGAACGCGACGGCGGTCTACAGCGGCGCACCGGCGAGGTGTACCGTGAGCTGGCCGAACGGGACTGGTACGGGCCGTGGTGGAGATACCGATCCGGTGACGATCCGGCGACGCTGGCTGCTCGAGCGGCCGAATTTGTTGCCGGATAAGGTTGGATGTGCGGCGGGATTGCACCAGTGTTGGCGTGGCGGCCCGTTCCGAGCGCGAGAGATGACAACATAGTAGTTATGAAGCCGAAGATTCTGGTCGTCGACGACGATATGGCACTCGCTGAGATGCTCACGATCGTCTTGCGCGGGGAAGGGTTCGACCCGCATGTGGTCGGCGACGGCACGCAGGCGCTGGCGGCGGTTCGTGAACTCCGCCCCGATCTGGTGCTGCTGGACCTGATGCTGCCCGGCATGAACGGCATCGACGTATGCCGCGTGTTGCGGGCCGACTCGGGAGTTCCGATCGTCATGCTGACGGCGAAGACCGATACGGTCGACGTCGTGCTCGGTCTGGAGTCCGGGGCCGACGATTACATCGTCAAGCCCTTCAAGCCCAAGGAGCTCGTCGCCCGCGTGCGTGCCCGCCTGCGCCGCACCGAGGAGGAGCCCGCCGAACTGCTCTCCATCGCCGATATTGTCATCGATGTGCCTGCACACAAGGTGACCCGCGGTGGCGCGCAGATCTCACTGACGCCGCTGGAGTTCGATCTGCTCGTGGCGCTGGCCCGCAAGCCGCGCCAGGTCTTCACCCGTGAGGTGCTGCTCGAGCAGGTCTGGGGCTACCGGCACGCCGCCGACACCCGGTTGGTAAACGTCCATGTGCAGCGGCTGCGGGCGAAGGTCGAGAAGGATCCCGAAAACCCGGAGATCGTGCTGACCGTCCGCGGCGTCGGTTACAAGGCCGGACCCCCGTGATCGGAGGCGACGCGGATCGTTCGACCGCCCCGCCCACAGTGGTGCAGCGCATCGAACGATCCCTCGCGCCGGTCGTGGCTTGGCTCAAGGAAGTCGGCAGCGCACTCGGCCATGTTTGGCGGCGTTCGCTGCAGTTGCGCGTCATCGTGTCCACACTCACGCTGTCGCTGATCGTCATCACGATCCTCGGCGTGGTGCTGACCAGTCAGATCACCGATCGACTGATCGACGCGAAGATCAACGGCGCGGTCGAGGAGATGGATCGCGCCCGCAATACGGTGGAGAGCCAGCTGGCCGGTGTGCACGATATCGGCACCCAGCAGCAGCGTCTCATCGATGCGCGCAATGCGCTGTCCAACCGCGGCGGGACCGGCCAATCCACCGGTGTCGCAGGCAGTTTCGACTCGGCGCTGAGCCTGGTCGGCGGCACTCCGCAACAGCTGATCTCGACCGGGCCGATCCAGGAGGTGCCCGAGGAGTTGCGCCGATTCGTCGCGCGCAACCAGGTCAGCTACCAGTTCGCCACGGTCTCGGATCCGGACGGCTATCACGGCCGGTCGCTGATCATCGGCAGCCCGAGCGCGGAGATTCCGACGCTGCAGATCTATCTGATCTTCCCGCTGGCCAATGAGGAGCGCAGCCTATCGCTGATGCGCGGCACCATGATGATCGGTGGCATCGTGCTGCTGGTGCTGTTGGCCGCGATCACGGCGCTGGTCACCCGGCAGGTGGTGCTGCCGATCCGTTCGGCCGCGCGGATCGCGGGCCGCTTCGCCGACGGCAGGCTCAAGGAACGCATGCTGGTGCGCGGCGAGGACGATATGGCGCGGCTGGCCCAGGCCTTCAACGAGATGGCGGAGAGTCTGTCCAACCAGATCAGTGAGCTGGCGGAGTTCGGAAATCTGCAGCGTCGCTTCACCTCCGACGTCAGCCATGAACTGCGTACCCCGCTGACCACCGTCCGCATGGCCGCCGACCTCATCCACGGCAGCAGTGACGATCTGGATCCGGCCCTGGCGCGCAGCTCCGAACTGCTGGTCACCGAACTCGACCGGTTCGAGGGTCTGCTCAACGATCTGCTCGAGATCAGTCGCCACGACGCCGGTGTCGCCGAATTGCAGGTCGAATCGCTCGACGTGCGGATGTGCGCGCGGGCCGCGATCTCCACCGTGCGGCATCTGGCCAAGGAGTCCGGTGTCGAGGTCGTCATCGATATGCCGGAGGAGCCGCTGGTCGCCGAGGTCGATCCGCGTCGGGTGGAGCGGGTGCTGCGCAATCTGCTCGCCAATGCGATCGACCACAGTGAGGGCAAGCCGGTGCTGATCCGGATGCGCGGCGATGTCGAGGCCAATGCGGTCGCGGTGATCGTGCGCGACCAGGGTGTCGGCCTGCGGCCCGGTGAGGAGAAGCTGGTCTTCAACCGGTTCTGGCGTTCGGACCCGTCGCGGATGCGGCGTTCCGGCGGCACCGGACTCGGTCTGTCGATCAGCGTCGAGGATGCGAATCTGCACGAGGGCAAGCTCGAGGCCTGGGGCGAAATCGGCATCGGCGCGAGTTTCCGGCTGACGTTGCCGCTGGTGCGCGGTAAGAAGATGGGCGCGAGCCCGCTGCCGCTGGAACCGGTACTGCGCAAGGCATTGCCCTCGGTGGCCGGTACCGAACCGGCCGGTCCGGTACCGGCCACCGAGGGCACCGTCACGGAGCTGGCTTCGGTGCACCGAGCCGAGACGAACGGCGCCGACGCGCCCCCGATCGCCGCCCCGGACTCCATGGACGCCGATTCGGACTCGAACGGCGGCGCTCCGATCGCCAGCAACGGCGCGGGATCAGTGGCCGACGAGGCCGCATTCGACGCCGACAGCGCAGAACCACGGCAGGCCGGGCACAGCGTGCCTGGTGACGGCGGGGACGTACAGTCATGAGGATGCGTAGCTGGTATCCGAGGCGCACTTCGCTGCGGCTGACCGCGCTCGGCGCGGCGGCGGTCGCGGCGTTGCTGGTACTCACCGGATGCGCGAGCCTGCCGGAATCCTCCGCACCCCAGGCGCTCGGCACCATCAATCGCCAACCCACCTCCGACGGCCCGCCGCCGCCCATCGCCGGTCGCGATCCGGACCTATTGCTGCGCGACTTCCTGCAGGCCACCGCCGATCCGGCCAATCGGCACCTGGCCGCAAGGCAGTACATGACACCGTCGGCGTCGGCGCAGTGGGACGACTCCGCGGGCACCTTGATCGTCGACAAGGCCGATACGCTGCGTGAATCGCGCTCCGGTGATAAGGCGACGTATGTGATCCGGGCGCACAAGGTCGGCGAGTTGGCCGCCGACGGTGCTTACCGCGCGATCGACGCGCCGCTGGAAAACAAGATCGAGATGACCAAGGTCGACGGCGAATGGCGCATCGATGAGCTGCCCGACGGCGTGGTGATGGAGCAGACCGCGTTCGCCAAGTCCTACCGCCGCTACGTGCTGTACTTCGTGGACCTGTCCGGCGCCGCGCTCGTCCCGGATCTGCGCTGGATCTCGGTGGCCAAGAACCAGCTGGCCCAGCGGCTGCTCAGCCTGCTCACCGAGGGCACCCAGCCCGCACTCGCCTCGGTGGTGCGCAATGAACTCGCGCCACCGGTGACCTTGCGCGGCCCGATCACCAAGCCCAATAACAACGACACCGACGTCGGTGTGGGACTCGGCGGGGTGCGAATCGATTTCGCGAACGCCTCCGGACTGTCACCACGCGATAAGGAGCTGTTGGCCGGACAGGTGGTGCTCACGCTGGCGGGTGCCGAAATCCTCGGCCCGTACATGCTGCTCGCCGACGGCAAACCGTTCGATGACCGCTTCGCCGCCAACGGATGGTCGGTCGCCGACGTCGAACAGCTCAGCCCCGCCGTGCTCGGGCGCAACCAGATCGGGCTGCACGCCCTGCGCAACGGTTCGCTGGTACAGGTCACCGACAGCGGCATGATCACCCCGCCCGGTTACTTCGGCGCGGTGAACAATCTGCAGTCGGTCGCGCTATCGCCGGACGGACAACTGGTCGCCGCGGTTGCCGACGCCGGGCGTCCCCCGCCGGGACCGCCGCGCACACTGATGGTCGGCAGTTATGGCGGCAATGCCTTCCCGGTCGCCGAGGGTTCGACGATCAGCCGACCGTCGTGGAATGTCGATGGCACCGCGGCCTGGGCCGTCATCGATGGCGAGCGGGTCATCCGGGCGGTCACTGATCGCGGCACCGGGACGGTCTCGGTGCAGGAGGTCGATATCTCGGCGCTGATGGCCTCGACACAGGGGTCGTCGCTGCGACTGCCGATTACCGAATTGCGGGTCTCCCGCACCGGCGTGCGCGCCGCGCTCATCGCCGACGGCAAGGTCTATGTCGCGGTGGTCGAACGGCGCCCGGACGGCAAGTATGCGCTCACCTCGCCGCTGCAACTAGCACTGACACTCAGCACCCGGGCGGTGTCGTTGAGCTGGCTTACCGCGGAAACCATCGTCATCGCGAGGGAGGGCAACGTCGATCCGCTGACAACTGTTTCGATCGACGGATCGCAGCCGACCCCGCAGATCAGCCAGAATCTGACCGCGCCCGTTCGGGTGGTCAGTGCCTCGCCCGAAGCCGAGTATGTGGGAGATTCGCGCGCGGTGCTCCAACTCCAGTACAGCGACCAGACCACGGACCGCTTCTGGCGCGAGGTACCCGGCCTCAATGGCGAGAACTCGGTCCCGGTACTGCCCGGCTGACCGGCGGCGAAACGGGTACTGAGACAGGACATTCGGCCGGAGTAAACCTGTCGGTGGGTGGGCGCAGACTCGTGCGATGCGGACACTGCTCGATCTGATCCTGCCCACGGACTGCGCCGGATGCGGTGCGGTCGGGGTCGGCTGGTGTGCGGAATGTGCGGCGACGCTGGCCCGGCCGCCGATGCGGGTGCGACCGCGCACCGATCCCGGTGTGCCGTGCTGGGCGCTCGGTCCGTACGCGGGTCCGGCGCGACGGGCGGTGCTCGCGGTGAAGGAGCGCGGGCGACGCGATCTCGCGGAGCCGTTGGGGCTGGCGCTGGCGGCCGGTCTGATGCGGCTGCGCGCCGATGCGCGGCCACTGGTACTGATCCCGGCGCCGAGTCGGCGGGCGGCCGCACGACGTCGCGGCGGGGATCCAGTGGTCCGGACGGCGCGGGCGGCGGCGGGATGGCTGCCGGATTGCCGGGTGGTACCGATGTTGCGGGTGTGGTGGGGTGTGCGGGATTCGGTGGGCTTGACAGTCAGTGAGCGCCAACACAATATGCGCGGTCACGTAGTGGCCGCGCCAGGTGCCGGTGCCGTATCGGAGATCCCGGGGAATGCCGAGGTCGTGCTGGTCGACGATGTGCTGACGACCGGCGCGACGGCCCGTGAATCGGTCCGCGCGCTCGGCCGGATACGGGTGCCGGTATGTGCCGTGTTGGTGACGTGTTCGGCTTGACTCCGGGAAATTTGCGTGAACACTGGCGGACCGCTCGTTGGCGTACTAGCGTCGCGATCACACACCCGAACCGGGAGTTTGGAGGTGGCGCCTCGGACATCATGTGCCGAGAGAGTGTCTATCGGCACGGCTAATCCCGCCGCACGCACGTTGGTCTGTGCGGCCATATCCGGGAGGTACGCGTGACGACTTCTTCACGACCTTCAGTGAAAGTTGCCCCCTCTGTTAAAGAGGCCCAGTCCTCGGTGCTGGCTGACAGCACCTTGGAGGAGACAGCCGAACCCGCAGCGGACCGACCTCGAGCGCCTCGCGGCGATGTCGTGGTGAAGGGCCGCAATGTCGAGGTTCCCGACCATTTTCGAATTTACGTCGCGGAGAAACTCTCCCGTCTCGAGCGCTTCGATCCGTCGATCTTCCTCTTCGATGTGGAGTTGTTCCACGAGCGCAACCGTCGTCAGCGCAAGAGCTGCCAGCGCGTCGAGATCACCGCGCGCGGCAAGGGCCCGGTCGTCCGGGCGGAGGCCTGTGCGGACAGCTTCTACGCTGCCCTCGAATCGGTAACCGGCAAGCTGGAGAGCCGATTGCGTCGCACGAAGGACCGGCGCCGGGTGCACTACGGGGACAAGACGCCCGTATCGGTCGCGGAGGCTACCGCTGATCTGATCGACGATTCGCTGTTCGCGCCGCTGAACGAGACAGCGGCAGCGCACCTCCATCCCGAGGTCGAGGGCCGTAGGCCCACCGAAATCGAACCTGAGGATTACGCGGCCGGTCCCGGCCACATCGTGCGGACCAAGGTCCACAGTGCGACCCCGATGTCGGTCGACGATGCGCTCTACCAAATGGAGCTCGTCGGCCACGACTTCTTCCTATTTCAGGACAAAGAGACCGACCGACCGTCGGTCGTCTACCGTCGCCATGCATTCGACTACGGCCTGATCCGGCTCGCGTAGGCTCCCCCTGCTTCTCCGGGCATTCAGCCGATCAGCTGGGTGCCCGGAGATTTTGTGTTGCGGGACCTGCTGTCCGGATCGGATCGGCTTCCCGATGCGGTTATCGCGTGAGCGATCAGCGCCGTCGGTCTCGGAAAAAGGTTCTGTGCAGCAAGGAATCTCGGCGTTGCGGGCGCATGGCCGCCAGCATGACCAGGTCGGCGAAGGTCTCCGCATCGCGTTCGCGCGCGGATTCATAATCGCTGCGCCCCAGCACATATGCGATGGACTCCGGGGAGATCGATGGCAGCAGTTCGGCGATGGCCGACAGCGGTCGCGGGGTCGGCGCCGATGGCTCGGTCGCCGATTCCGGTCCGTGGCCGAGCAGCATGTGGCCCAGTTCGTGCACGATGATGTGCTCGGCATGCCATTCGGTCGTATCGGCGCCGTAGACGATGATGTCGCTGTCGCGCTTGGCGATCCACAGGCCGCTGCCGGTGCCGCAGCCGGTGCCGGCGAGCAGTGCGGTGTCCACCGGTTGCAGGGTGATGGTGCGGCCTCGATGCTCGGCGACGGCGTCGAGGTAGGTGCTCAGGTTCCAGGGGGACGGTACCGGTACGTCCCGGGATACCTCCCGGAACCGGTTCTCCATACCGGGCATTCGTGGCGATCTCCTACAGCGCTGCGGGTAGCTCACGATGCTACCCAGCCGTTGAAAACTGCCCGATCCGCGGTCACCGCATGGGTTGGTCCGTACTTTCGATGAGTGTGGTCAACGCCGTGAGATCGACATCGGACCCGCGCAACGCGATGCTGGCAACATTGGCGTCACGCATGGTGGCCAGCAGTTCGAGTTCGCGATCGATCGCGGCCGCTGCGGCGCCGGTGGTGGTCAGATAGTCCACGCTCACCCCGAAACAGTGGGCGATCGCGGCGAGCAGGTCGGATCCGACTGGTGCGGAGTCGAATTCACCTCGGCGCAACCGGTCGAGCTGATCCGCCGGGACGGTGCGGCCCAACTGTGTGCCGACCTGTTCGGCGACCGAGGCGGTCGTGCGCTCGGGCTCCGAACGCGGGTGCACGGTCGCGAAAAGTCGATTCACCTTGTGGCTGAGCGTCAGTCGCGCTCGGTTCGTCGCCTCGTCGGTCATCTGCGTCGCCCTCTACTTCTTGCCGTTTCGAATCGATGTCGCACCCGGATTGGCCGCCAGCCAGCGCGCGCGGAATCTGGCCTCGGTGCCGGCGTCCACTTCCTCCACCCGCCCGGCCAGCCAGCGACGATAGCGTCGTTCCAATAGTTCGGCGGGATCGTTCGATTCGGCTGGCACGTCCAGCAGATGGGAGAACGCCATGGCGACCAAGGGGTGCAGGGGTCGGCCCGGGCCGCCGTTGCGTTCCAGCATCGCGGTGGCATAGCGCGCGGACAGTCGAGAGACGACGTCGTTCAGCTCCGAAATGGCCGACAGCAGTCGGGGTTCGGTGGTCCGGACGCGTTCGACCGCGTCGTTGAGCCGACCGGATGCCGCGAGCAGCCCGGTCAGATCCGAGATTTCGAAGCGGATCGAATCGGGTCCGGAGACGATCGACTCGTCGGTGCTCGCGGCAGGCGCCGCGTCCTCGCGCGCGGCAGGGTCGCCGCCCGCGTAGGTGCGTGCCGCACTGCCGGGCAGCCAGCGCAGCGGTGTGTCGAGCTTGTTCAGGGTGTGCGTGCTGATCGCCGCATCGCCGTCTTCGATTTTGCGGATCGTCGGCGCCGAGGGCCCTCCCAGATCGCCGATCTGCATCTGTGTCAGACCGAGTTCGTCTCGGCGCTCCTTGATGATTCGGCCGAAGCGCTTATGTCGCGACAGCTCCGAAGGGCTTTGCATAGTGAGGCTCATGCTAGAGCTCTTTTGGGTGAAAAGACAACTTCATAGAAAAGATTTGAAAAACGAATGGAAAGATTGCTATCGTTTCCTTGCGCCGGAAGGGTGTCGACGTCGGCCTTGCGGGTTCCGGAATGAGCAGGGGCGTTCGCCGGGACGGGCGCCCCCGGTCTGCTGCGCAACGGCGCGCCGCAGGCCGGGACCGGTTGAGCGCAGGCTCGTTTCGGGTGTGCGGCGTCTCGGCTCAGCGGCAGATGGAGGGGATCGCTGAGCCGAGTACGTCGGTCTGGACCTTGAACTTACTTCCGAGTAAGTTTGGGGAATAGGTCTCTCGAGGAGGACAACCCCCATGGCTACCAATGCTGCTCGCCGTGCCGTCATCGTCTCCGGTGCGCGCACGCCGTTCATCAAGGCGTTCACCGACTACACGCGGATGGATTCGATCGCGTTGGCCGATGCCGCGGTGCGCGGGCTGCTGGAGCGGACCGGGCTGCCCGGTGCACAGGTGCAGGCCATTGTGTGGGGCGGGGTGATCCTGCCGAGTGCGGCGCCGAATATCGCGCGCGAGATCGCGTTGGATCTCGGTCTCGACGCCGGGTGCGAGGGGTACACGGTGACGCGGGCGTGCGCCTCCGGACTGCAGGCGATCACCTCGGCCGTCGCGGCGATCGAGCGCGGCGAATACGACATCATGATCGCCGGAGGCAGTGATTCGACCAGCAATGCCGAGGTGAAGTTGCCGCAGAAGCTGGTGCACGCCGGAGCGCCGCTGGCGCTGGGCAAGCCGAAGCCGAAGGATTATCTCGCGGCGGCGCGTCAGCTCGCGCCGTTCACCGATCTGCTGCCGAGTCGACCGAAGATCGCCGAACGCACCACCGGTGAGGTGATGGGAGAGTCGGCGGAGAAGATGGCCCGCATCCACGGGATCAGCCGCGCGGATCAGGATGAGTTCGCGGCACGTTCGCATCACCGTGCCGCCGCGGCCATCGATTCGGGGCGCTTCGATGACGAGGTGCTGCGGGTGCGCACGCCGGACGGCGCGGATATCACCCGCGATGGACTGGTGCGCGCGGGTACCAGCGTCGAGAAGTTGGCGCGGTTGCAGCCGGTCTTCGCCCGCGACGGCAGCGTGACCGCGGGCAATGCCAGCCCGCTGACCGATGGTGCGTCAGCGGTGCTGCTGATGAGTGAGGAGACCGCGCATGCCCTCGGCTATCGGCCGCTGGCCGCGTTCCGCTCCTGGAGCTATGTCAGTGTGGACCCGACCGATCAGGTGCTGATCGGCCCGGCCATCTCCATGCCGCGCGCCCTCGATAAGGCCGGAATGTCATTGGGCGATATCGATTTCGTCGATATCCACGAGGCCTTCGCCGCCCAGACGCTGTCCGTGCTCGCCGCACTGAACAGCGACGAGTGGGCCAAGACCCGTCTCGATCGCGACACCGCGGTCGGCGAGGTCGATATCGACAAACTCAATGTGCACGGCGGCTCGGTCGCCCTAGGCCATCCCTTCGGCGCCACTGGCGCCCGCATGGTCACCACAATGGCCAACGAACTGGCCCGCACCGGCAAAACCGCCGCCCTCCTCGGCATCTGCGCCGCAGGCGGAATCGGCGCATCGGCAGTGCTGGAGCGCGTCTGATCACCGCGTGTGCGATCAGTGACAACTGATTTTGTGAGTATCTGGGTAACTCGTCGGGAACGCCCAAACTCACTTGGCACTCAACGTAGGACCTGAACGCAACGTGCGTGGCACCCAACTTGTATGGCCTAAAGGCGCGGAGCGGCGGGGGAATAGGTTTCTTGGTGGACGGCGTCGGTGAGGGGGCGGCCGGTGCGCCAGCCGAAGCGTTGGAGGTCGGGTATGGGCTGGAATTGGTGGACGGGGCCTACGCACAGCCAGGCGACGGGGCGGATGCCTTCGGGGAGGGCGACCAGGTCGGATAGGAATTCGGTGTCGTAGAACGAGACCCAGCCGACGCCGATCTGCTCCGCGGTCGCGGCGAGCCAGAGGTTCTGGATGGCGAGGACCGCCGAGTAGATGCCGGTTTCGGGGACGGTGGCGCGGCCGAGGACCTGCGGGCCGCCCCGGTCGTGGTCGTAGGTGACCACGATGCCGGTGCCGCTCTCGGTAATGCCCTCGATCTTGATCGGTTCGAAGGTCGCCGCCCGCTCCGGCGCAAGTGCATCCCGGAATTCGATCCGCTTCTGCGCGACATGCTCCGCGAACTTCCGCAGCGTCGCACCCTCGCGCACCACCACGAAGTCCCACGGCTGCGAATTGCCGACACTGGGCGCGCGATGTGCGGCATCGAGTATCCGCCACAGCGTCGCATCATCGACGAGGTCACCGGTGAATTCGGCCCGCACATCCCGCCGCATCCGGATGGCCTCGTAAACGCTCAGATCTTCCGCACCCACGCCCATCAGTCAACCAGCCGCAACCCGCGCTCCCGTCGAGGCCCAGGGGGATACTGCGAGCGCACTGGCCGCGAGCCGATATGTCCATCGAAAGGCGAAGGCGCCCACGGACTTCCGTGGGCGCCCTCGTTGTGACTGCGCGTCAGCCGATCGGCACGGCCCGCCGCGCGATCCGGCGACGGCCCTGCTTCAGTGCCGTGCGCAGCCCGCGACGCTTACCGGTCACCGGATCGAAGCTGGCGGCGGTGTCACCCGCGAACTTGCGCTCCGAGGCGGTTTCGGGGGCATCGTCGGCGGTCGCGCGCAGGTACTTGTTCGGCAGCGACAGCTTCAGAATGGTGCGCCAGGACTTGAAGTACTGCACCGGAAGCGAGCCGGTGGTGTAGGGCAGGTCGTATTTGTCGGCCAGCTGGCGCACCCGCACCGCGACCTCGGCGTAGCGGTTGCTCGGCAGGTCCGGGAACAGGTGGTGTTCGATCTGGTGGCTCAGGTTGCCCGTCATGAAGTGCATGAGCGGACCGCCGGAGATATTGGCGCTGCCCAGCATCTGGCGCAGGTACCACTGGCCCTTGGATTCGCCGTCGATATCGGCCTTGGTGAACTTCTCCGCACCGTCCGGAAAGTGGCCGCAGAAGATCACCGCATTGGTCCAGACATTGCGGATGATATTGGCGGTGAGGTTCGCGGTGAGCGTCGAGACGAAGGCGGGCCCGGTCAGCAGCGGGAACAGCAGGTAGTCCTTGCCGATCTGCTTGCCGATCTTGACCAGCACTTCCTTGCGCTTGACCTCGAATTCGGCCCGCTCGGCGGAATCCGGCTGGTACCGGCCGACCTTGCCCAGCTCGAGATGCTGCACTGCGACGCCGAATTCGAAGAACATCTGCAGCAGCAGGTTGTACATCGGGTTGCCGATATTGAACGGCTTCCAGCGCTGGTCGCGGGTGACGCGCAGCAGGCCGTAGCCGATGTCGTCGTCCATGCCGAGCACATTGGTGTACTTGTGGTGCAGGTAGTTGTGCGTGTGCTTCCAGTGCTTGGACGGGCCGGTGTTATCCCATTCCCAGGAGCTGGAGTGGACCTCGGGATCGTTCATCCAATCCCACTGCCCGTGCATGACGTTGTGCCCGATCTCCATGTTCTCGATGATCTTGGCGGCACTGAGCAGGGCGACACCGGTGAACCAGGCGGGCGGCAGGAAGCTGGCGAACAGCACCGCGCGGCCGCTGATCTCGAGCACGCGCTGCAGTCGGATGACATTGCGTATGTACCGCGCGTCACGGGCACCGCGCGAGGCCTCGACATCACGGCGGATCGCGTCGAATTCCGCGCCTAGTGCCTCCACATCGGCCTCTGTGAGGTGCGCGTATTCCTTGACATCCGAGATCGCCATGGCGGTTACAGTACCGTAAGTTACGAGACCGTAGGTTACGGGGACCGTCTCCGGGATGTGGTAAATCCCCCATTGCAAATGGGAACGCCGGATGCTAACTCATTTTGCGGCGTCGGATCCGACGAATCGCCCGCTCACGCGCGGCTTTCCGCTGCAATGTCGCCTTTTCCTGACGTGCCTTCTCCTGCAGCGCCAGCTTCGCCTCGCGCAGCACTTCCTTCTCGTGCCGTGCCTTCTCCCGCAGTACCACCTTGGCCTCGGTCAGCGCCGAACGCAGCCCGCGGCGCTGACCGGTCTCCGGGTCGACGGGCAGCCAATGCGTCTCGTTCCATTTGTCGGCCCAGCGCTCGGTATTGGGCATCGCCGGCATCGCGGGCAGCGAGATGCCGGCGAACTTGCGCTCCGAGGAGGTCTCCGGCGCATCATCGGCGGTGCGCTTGAGGAAGCGGTCCGGCAGCGCCAGCTTGTGGATGGTCCGGAAGGCGAGCAGATACTGCTTGCCGAGTGAGCCGGTGGTGTAGGGCAGGTCGTACTTATCGCACAGTTCGCGGACCCGCGCCGCGATCTCCGGATAGCGGTTGCTCGGCAGATCGGGGAACAGGTGATGTTCGATCTGGTAGCAGAGGTTGCCGCTCATGAAGGCCATGGCGGGCCCGGCCTTGAAGTTGGCGCTGCCGAGCATCTGGCGCAGATACCATTCACCGCTGGTCTCGCCCTCGAGCTGTTCGATGGTGAATTTCTCGGCGCCGTCGGGGAAGTGGCCGCAGAAGATCACCGCATAGGCCCACAGGTTGCGCACCAGGTTGGCGGTCGCGTTCGCCTTGAGCGTCGACATGAAGGCGGGCCCGGTCAGCGCGGGGTAGAACACGAAGTCCTTGGCTACCTGGCGGGTGATCTTGCGGGCGAACTCCTTGTTCGGCTCCGACATCAGCTCCTTGGGCGGTACGCCGGACAGTTCCTTCTCGATGCTGAAATCGTGCAGCGCGATACCCCATTCGAAGGTGGCTGCGAGCAGGATATTGGCCAGCGGCTGGACCAGGTGGATCGGCCGCCACTGCTCGTCGCGGGTCATCCGCAGGATGCCGAAGCCGAGGTCCTCGTCCTTGCCGAGCACATTGGTGTAGGTGTGGTGGGAGTAGTTGTGCGCGCGGCGCCACTGCGCCGACGGCCCGGTCATATCCCACTCCCAGGTGCTGGAGTGGATCTCTGGATCGTTCATCCAGTCCCATTGCCCGTGGCTGATGTTGTGCCCGAGCTCCATATTCTCGATGATCTTGGCGACCGACAGCAGTGCCGTACCGGTCAGCCAGGCCCAGCGGTTGCGGCTGCCGAACAGCACCGCGCGCGCGAGCACCTCGAGGCCACGCTGTGCGGCGATGGTGCGCCGGATGTACTTCGCGTCACGCTCGCCGCGGGACAGCTCGACGGAGCGGCGAATGGAATCGAGTTCCTGCCCCAGTGTTTCGATGTCGCCCGCCGTGAGATGAGCGAACGCCTTGATATCGGTGATGGCCACCGGGGTCCTTTCACTGACTGGATGTACCTCGAGGGTACCTGCCGGATCCTCCCGGCGGGTGGGCTGAGTGCTAGCTGTCTCAGACGTCGAGCGTGCAGTCGCCCGCCGCGGCCGAGATACAGGTCTGCACCTTGTCGCCCTCGCGGCGCTCGTCACCGTTGCGCAGATCGCGGGTATGTCCGGAAGCCAGTGTCACGACACAGGTTTGGCAGATGCCCATCCGGCAGCCGAACGGCATCTGCACACCGGCAGCCTCGCCCGCCTCCAGCAGACTGGTCGCGCCGTCGACCTGCGCGGTGCGCCCGGTCCTGGCGAAGGTGACGGTGCCGCCCTCGCCGATGGCAGAGCGTTCGATCTCGAATCGCTCGACATTCAGGCGATCGCTGACGCCCGCCTCGCGCCAGTGCTGCTCGATCTCGTCCAACATGGCGGCCGGGCCGCAGGCCCAGGTCTGGCGCTCGCGCCAATCCGGGAACCGATCATCGAGTGCGGTAAGGGAGAACCGGCCCTGTTCGTCGGTGAGGTGCAGGTGCGAGGAAAAGCTGGGGTGCCGGTCGTGCAGGTCGCGCAGTTCGGCGCCGAACATCACATCGTCGAGGCTGCGCGCGGAGTGCACATGCACCACATCGGTGACCACATCGCGGCGATCCAGCGCCCGCAGCATGGCCATGACCGGGGTGATACCGCTGCCCGCGGTCAGGAACAGCACCTTCTCCGGCGGCGGCGACGGCAGCACGAAACCACCCTGCGGCGTGGCCAGCCGGACAATGGTGCCCGCGGCGACACCGCTGACAAGATGGCTCGACAGGAAGCCCTCCGGCATCGCCTTCACCGCGATCGAGATGGTGCGCTTGCCGCGGTGTTCCGGATCGGTCCAGTTCGGCGGGCAGGTCAGTGAGTACGAGCGCCAGTGCCAACGGCCGTCGACCAGGATGCCGATGCCGATGTACTGACCCGGTTCGTATTTCCAGTCGAAGCCCCAGCCCGGCCTGATGACCAGGGTGGCCGAATCGGCGGTTTCCTTGCGCACTTCGACAATTCGGCCGCGCAGCTCCCGCGCGGACCACAGCGGATTCGCCAGGTGCAGATAGTCGTCGGGCAGCAGTGGTGTGGTCACGCGGGCGACCGCGCCGCGCAATACGTTCAGCCGTCCGCCGCGCTCGGCGACCTCGGCCGCCGGAGCCTCCAGCCACTCCCGGACCGTGCGCACCGAGGATGCCGCTTTTTTCAAGACCATTGCCGCAGTTCGTCTCCCTGTCGTGCGGCCACTAGCGGAGCCGCCTCGCTGTCAGGTTACGGCATCGTAGGTTTGCGCGGGATGCGCAGGTGCTGACTCACCGTGATTCGGCCCGGATCACAGCAATTCGAGCAGGAACGGCAGTTCCTGGGCGGCGTACCAGGCGAGCTGATGGTCCTCGGCGTCGCCGAGCACGAACTCGGCATCGGTATCGCCGAGATCGGCCGCGTCCACCACATCGACTGCCTTGGCCACCTCGGGTTCGGCCTCGGCCAGATCGACATGCACCGACGCGATCCGGTCATAGCCGATCGGTCCGGCCAGCCGGACCACCGCGTCGTCGAGGTCGGGGCGCAGCTTCGCACCCGTCACATCGG
>NZ_JBEXLC010000104.1:0-32310 GCF_040609795.1 Nocardia sp. NPDC004604 | reverse complement strand
CACCGCCATACCGACGGTGAGCACCACCGCCGCGGCGATACCTGTCGCAGACCCCTGATCGACGAATAGCGTGTGACCAACGCGAAATCGGGACCCGGCAGCATCGCCCCGAGAATCGCGGCGTGCAAAAGAAATCAGATCCACCGGTGCCGTCCGCGGCCCAGATACCCGTATTCACGGATACCCGTATTCACGGCGTCGGAACGAGCGCGTACCGATCGCGTGTCGACGTGGCCCACCTGATGACCACCGGCGCGAGCAGCCCGGCCGCCAGCAGGATGAATCCCGCTATGTACCAGCCGGTTACGCCCAAGCCGATACACAGCCACGTCAGCAATGCCGGGCCGACCGCATCGGCCATGCGCAATCCGATGCCGAAAACACCCAGATACAGACCGAGGTCCTGAGGCGGTGCCAGCGCATTGGATGCCTCGAAACCGCCTGCCGTCTGCCACAATTCGCCCACGCTCAGCACGGCGGCACCGACCCCGAGGATCAGCACGGCAACCCAGCCGCCGTGTCCGTGCGCGGTTGCCAGCAGCACACATGCGATGAGAAACGCCCAACCGCTGCGGCGCAGCGCGACCCCCGCGGCGGTGGCATCGACGACCCGTCGGCTGGCTCGGACCTGGAACAGGACCACGATGGCGATGTTCACCATGTCTATCGCGGCGATCGACCAGCGCGGCGCGGCCGTGGCACCGATGATCCACAGCGGTATGGCGACCGATTGGATTCGGTATTGCAGCGACAGCACGCCGTCCACTGCGGTCAGTGCCAGATATGGCCGGTCCCGCAGGGCGAGCCAGCGCGCACCGTGATGTTCGGCGGTCGCCGCCGCTGGCCCCATCGCGGGCAGTCGAGCGACCAGCGGTATCGCCGCGGTCAGGAAACCGGCGGCGATAAGGATGGCCACCCGGTAGATCAGCGCGGAATCCAATTGCACGGCTACCGCGGCCAGGCCGATGCCGATAGCGATGCCGACATTGAGCACCGAGCGGATGTAGGCGCGAAACTCATTGGCGCGACTGGTGATAACCCGCGGAATCATTGCCGAGATCAGCAGCTGGACGCAGGCCTGCGCCGCGGCCGCCGCCGGAATAACGACCAGATACATCGCGAATCCGTCGACCGCGAGAAAGCCGACGGTCGCGACGGCCCCGACGAGCAGGCTGGCGCGCAGCACACCGAGCGGGCCACGTCGATCCGAGATCCGGCCGACCAGAATATTGCTGACCACGCAGGCTGCCCCGGCGACGCTGAGCCCCACGCCGACCTGCATCGGCGAGATCCGCACGATCCTGGTGAAGTAGAGGACGACGGTGGACAAATAGATACCGCTGGAGACGGCCGCCGCAACCGTAATCAGCGTCAGCATGCGCTGCGGTCCGGCCGACGGCAGCAAGGCGCGAAACCAAGACACGAGAACCGTCCGGGCGATTCAGGCGACGGCCGCGTCGGTCGGCGAATCGAGTGCGACGCAATCCATCCGGAATCCGGCGATGGTGCGCTGCACCGCCTCGACCACTTCCCTATTGGAACGTCCGCGGAAGCGGAAGGCCGCACCGATCTCGGCGTAACCGAATGTTTCGGTGATCATCGTCCCCACCGGCGGCACCGAATAGTGATACGGGGCATATGCGCACGAAATATCCAATTGCACGTCCAGCACCGTGCAGGGCGGGGTGACCGGCGGGTGGATCAGCAATTCGGCGACCACCTCCGAATCGGCGAGCGAAGCGCTGACCGGCGTACGACCGAGCTGAATATCGACCGCGGCGCCGAGGAGGTCGTAGCCGTGCACTTCCCGCCACATGTGGGTGGTCTCCCCACCGGCGGCGCGCGCCGCCACCTCCAGGAATCGAATGTGCGGTATACCGAAGGCATATCCGAGGAAGAATTCGAGATGAAATACGGTGGGGGTACCGGCGCTGAGCGCGGAAAGTACGGATTCGGCAAAGGTGGCGAGCGGGCCGATAAGGGCAGGGTCGTCGATCTCTATATAGCCCAGGCTGGTTCCGTTGTCGGCGAACTCGAGACAAGTACCCAGATATTTCGATGCACGCCAGGGACCGAGCCCACTGCCGGTCCATACGCCGTCTATCGCGCCTACTTCGTCCGGGCAGAATTCCTGCACGAGAAAGGGTTCGGCACTCAGGTCGGGCAAGATGGATAGATCTTCAGCGGAATCCAGCTTGACCACATCTCGGCTTCCCGCACCGAGCCGCGGCTTCACGATCAGCGGAAACCTGTGCTCGGAGGCGAATTCTCGGATAGCGGCCACATCGGGAGCAGCCCGGAATGCGGGCACCGAAACACCTTGCTCACGAACGGTTTCGCCCATCGACAGCTTATCGCGAAACCGTACCGCATATTCCGGCCGATCGCCCGGCAGATCGAATTCCGCACGCAGTTCGGCGGCCGTGAGCAGATCGAATTCATGGAGCGCAACAATGCGTTCCGGCGTGCCGAACCGGGCCGCGAGATCACGCACCGCCGCTGGCACGAGAGCCATATCATCGAGAATCGTCACCGCGGCCGCGGCGTGCACCGGTATACCATCCAGCACACTGCGCGGACAAACGTAGGTTACGGAATTCGAAACGTGATCGATACGCTCGAGATACGGGACGTCGACACCGCGCACTCTATGTATGACAGTCACGTGTGATTGCACAGATTCCTCCGCTCGAAGCCAGGCTGACACAGTTGAATTTAGTAGCGAAAATTAAGCTGAAGTAACACATTCGCCAACATGTGGCAGCGGTACGGAGAACCTACTGCCGATCGACGAACTTGTCTTTGTGATCCATATCACATAGGCGTCGAACAGCATTTCAGTCCCGACGCTCGCGAGAATCCTTTCAGCAGAAATGCGGATCAGAGGTGTGGGATATTTCGGCACAGCGATGCTTATCAAATGTGCCGACCACGCAATAGGGCAATCGGTGTGAGATTTCCGCGGATACACGACCATCCACGGCTGCGGCTATCGGAATGCCGCAGCGCCAGGGCCGGTCATATCAAGGGGGTTCCGGCATGCGCGGCATGAGGGTCGCGGTGAGCACGGCACCGGCGAAAAGTAGCGCACTGCAGATCCACAGCGCGTCATGAAAACCGCTGCCGAAGCCGATGGCATCGGTGAGCGGCGCGCCCGAGATACCGACGAGCCCCGGCAGCGCGGCGACGGCGAGCAGTTGCGCGGTCCGGGCGACTGCATTGTTCACCCCCGACGCGATTCCGGCATCCGATACCGACACTGCGGCGAATACGGCACCGGTCAGCGGGGCAACGAAGACGGCCAGACCCGCACCGAGCACGACGGTCCCCGGCAGCACATCGCCTAGATAGGTTGCGCGCGGGCCGATCTCCGTCAGCAATACGGCACCGCACGCGGCAAGTGCCGAGCCGAGTGTCATCGGGATCCGTGCACCGTGCCGCTGCGCCCACCGGCCCGCGGCCGGGGACGACACCAGCATGATCGCGGTGATCGGCACCGTCACCAGGCCCGCCGCCAATGGCGAATATCCCGCGACCACCTGCAATTGGAGTGGCAGCAGGAAGTAGACGCCACCCAGGCCCGCGTACACGGCAGCGGTCACCATATTGGCCGCGGTGAACACCCGCGAGCGGAAAAGTGATGGCGGCAGCAGCGGATGTTCACCGCGCAACTGGATGAGCGCGAACATCCCGAGCAGCGCCGCGCCGAGCAATGACATCCACCCGCGTGCGCCGATGAACCCATAGGTGAGCGCACCCAACCCGGCCACGACGGTGGCCGCACCCGACAGATCGAGCGGTCGCGCATGCACATCCCGCGACTCCGGAAGGTAGCGCACCGATACGACGGTCACGGCCACCGCGAACGGAACGGTGATGAGAAATACCGAGCGCCACCCGGCCAACTCGGTCAGCCAACCACCGACCACGGGTCCGCCCGCCTCGACGACCCCGACAAGTCCGGCCCACAACCCGATTGCCGCACCGTGATCACGACGATCGATCGAGGCCGTGATCAACGCCAGGCTGCCCGGGGTGAGCAACGCACCCGCGATCCCCTGCACAACCCGCGCCACGATCAGCATTTCCATGGTGGGCGCGACGCTGCACAGCACCGAGGCCACCGCGAAACCGCCACTGCCCCAAACGAATACCGCGCGCTGCCCCACCCGGTCGCCCAATCCCCCGCCCACCAGGATCAGCGATGCCAACGCCAGCGTGTAACCGCCGACGACCCACTGCAAGTCGGCCACGTCGGCACCCATACTCGAACCGATCCGCGGCACAGCGACATTGACGACCGGCGCATCCAACAGGACCACCGCCGACCCGAGCACCGCGGCCGTCACGACCCATCGCCCGGCGACCGAACTCAGTCGCGGCAGGGCGGGCGCGGCCCGGTTCGCCGCAACAAGATCGCTCACGATGGAAATTCTCGACTCGCCCGCCGCACCCCCGCCAACGGGCGACCCGCACATTTACATCGGCTTAAGTTTGGCAGTCGACCGACCAGTTCGGGCGCGGGTGCTCCGGCGATCGGGTCGATGCCGAGTTCGGGCAGGACCGAGAGACGTGGCGGTCGGCGACACCGGCCCGACCTGGCCGACTGCCCGGCACCACGCAGAGTCCGCCCACCGAGGAGGTACGAGATTCGCTTCGGTGCCGCGCATCGCCTGCTCACCGCGATCGGCGGGGCCGTCATCTACTGGTACCTCGGCACCGGAAGCGATCGGGTGCGGTCCGCGTTCGGCCCCGCTCGCACGATTTGGGACCACAACGAGGATGAACTGCTCAATTGGTTGCGCTCGGTACCACTGTCAAGCTGGGCATTCTGAAACCTGGAGTGCGGCACCCACATCCGGCACTGCGCGCTTACTGCGAAAGCCCCGTAAACTCGACCGCTGCGATCGGGTACGGGGCTTTCGGGAAATCGGGCTACGGCCGCTCGAACTCGCCAACCGCTACGCCAGCAGTGAAGGCGTCCCACTCGCTCGGCGTGAAGACCAACACCGGGCCGGTCGGGTTCTTGGAGTCGCGCACGCCGACCATGCCCCGGTCGAGGTGCGCGACTTCCACGCAATCCTTCGACCCGGTGCTGCGAGTGCTCTTGAACCAGACAGCGCCGGACAGGTCAACGTTCACTGGGCATACTCCTCTGCAACCTGGCGGATGTGAGAACGACGATCCGCCTCACCCAACGCCGAACTGTTGATGCCGATGAAGCTTCACGATACTGCCGAACCTCTTCCGGCTTCTCGAGATAAAGGGCTGCCCGGAAGTCCGTTACGGCCGTTCGAAGTCGCCATCGGCTACGCCTGCGGTGAAGGCGTCCCACTCACCAGGCGTGAAGACCAACACCGGACCGGTCGGGTTCTTGGAGTCGCGCACGCCGACCAAGCCGCCGTCCAGGTGTGCGACCTCTACGCAATCCTTGGATGCGGTGCTCCGGCGGCTCTTGAACCACTTCGCACCAGATAGGTCGATGTTCACCGGGCGTACTCCTTCACAATGCCGAGCAGCAAGGCGCGGCTCGCGTTCTCGTTCAACGCCAATCGCTCGATATCCGCGCATGCTCCACGATAGTGGTCGACTTCCACAGGCTTTTCCAGGTACAGATCGCCGGTGAAGCCCTGGATGTACACCACGGGGGACATAGTCAGATCCGCCTTGGGATGTGGCGGGAACTCCAACAGCACGAACGAGCCGACAATCATACCACGGTAGGTGCCAACCTTCGACGGAACCACGCGGATGGACACGTTCGGCAGCTGGCCACAGTCGATTAGGTGGCGCAGCTGAGCTGCCATTACCTCGGTGCTACCGGTCATGCGGCGGAGAATGGACTCATCGATGAGCACGTTCAGTGTGATCGGATTGCGCACACTGGTCAGGCGGGCCTGTCGCTTCATCCCGACATCGAGCAGTCGCTCGGTCTCGTCAGAAGGCTTGTGCGGGAACTCCGTCCAGCTCAGCGCGCGGCGATAGTCGCGCGTGTGCAGGAGACCGGGCAAGAACGTGGTCTGGTACGACGTCATATGGGTGGCGGCGTCCTCCAGACTGACGAACAGCCCGAAGTCCTTCGGGATCTGGTCGGTGAACGCGTGCCACCAGCCGCGTGTCTTGGTTTCATCCACCAAGCCGAGCAGCGCCTTGGTCGATTTCGGCGTTGCGCCGTACAGCTGACACAGGTGGTTCAGCAGGACCGGGTTGAGGCGAACCGGCTGGCCCGTCTCGATCTTCCACAGGGTCGACTTGCCGATGGAGATCGAAGCGGCAGCGTCGGCCATGGTGATGCCGGACTTCTCGCGAAGCGCCTCCAGTTGGATACCGAGGAGCCGCCGGGCAACTGTGGAATCGGCTGTCACGGATGTCGCCTTCCATCTTGGGGTTTCAGTTGAAACCAGAATGCCGCGCGAACTAAAACTACGAGGGATTTTAGTGAAACGTTTCTATTGGAACGTTGTGGACTTGCACGTATCTGAGGTGTGCTGGGTGTGCGCCCGGAGCGATAGCTCTCCTCATCAGGAGCGTTTCAGGGCCGGGCGCATCCAATTCCACAGACGCGAGCAGAGGTCTAACACGATGGACCACATGGCTTTTGGGGACACGGCAATGTCCCGGTGTCAGTACTATCGGCGGGTGTGCGATCTGCCCGCGGTGATCGACCCGCCCGAGCTGGGGCGCATCATTGTCAAAGCCGGTCGGGCGTGGGCGATTACGATGCCCGCCGTTCTCGGTCGGGCGGTGCAAGCCGATCTGGACCGCCGAGCGGCTCGGTGGCGGGCCGGTGATATCGCATCCGCGTTCGGCTCGGTGGTCGTTCATGATCCGCCCGGATCTACCCGATGATGAGCAACTGTATGCGCAGATGCGCCGACTGAATGTGTCGGTGGTCCGCGCCGGAGGCGATATCGCATTGCCATCCCCCGCCGATCGGGGTGGTCTTTTCTGCACATGGATCACACTGCCGCAGAGTGCGTTTCGTCCATCGGGCCATGCAGTGGTCGACTCCATTCTGGCATGTGTGCGTCGCGGCGAGACGCGGTCGGCGTCACGCACGGAGCCATAGGACCCATGGACGCCATTCAGCCGCGCGGGCGCGACAGCGCGCCGCGCCGATCGCCACGCCCCGACGAACAAGACGTGCACCTCAGTGTGTTCTTACACGGCATCCGGTTCGACTTCGCAGCCTGCCTGACCGCTGCACTGCTGTTCATCCAGGAACACCAGGCACAGCACTATGCCGACGCGGTAACCGTCGACCTAGGAGACGCGAGCGCATTCCCTCGCCTACCGAACGAACGCTTGTACCTCGAACCATGAGAGCCAGAAAAGCCTCGCCACCTGCCCGAGCACGGTGGTCGCCGGACCCGTCCGATAAGTGACGACATAGTATTCGCGAACACAAACGCGCGATGCCGTCGACATTGTGGCGAAAAGACTTGTGGCACATGGATTCAACGACCATGCCGAGATGCCTCTACCCTGATCCCTACTCCCTCGATCCCACCGGCGCCGGTCAGGCACGACGGACCATACGCTGGAAGCCCGCGGTCAAGGCGTTCCCGATAACTTTCGCCGACCGCTGGCCCAACGCCCAAACCTACTGAGAGAAACCGCAGGAAACACCTTTAGCTACTGCCGCGTCCAGATAGCTCCTGCCATATCGCCCCCTTGGTCCAGGCGGTCGAAGGTAGTCGAATGGTGGTCGCCCAGGCCGGCGCGAACACCATATGACTGTGCTCGGCGAGCAGCCGAAGTGGGTAGCGCAGCAATCTGTCTGGACGGGGCACTGGACGCCCGGCGAGTCGGACGGGGATCTGCTTGACTCCCGGGTCCGGCGGGATACTGGTGAACGCTGTGGCCGTGGCACTGTGGATGTGTGAGTAATCTGCCGTTCACTGTCGGAGATGATCTGTACGTTCACCGGTATACGGTCAGTCATAGCGAGTTGTTGTTGCGCAGCAACGACTTCGGGACATTCGAGTATCGGACCGAGCTTTGTTTCGAAGGCGTGGAGCGGATGGAACTGGACCCGCGGTTCAATGGCGGGCTTACCCTCACGCCGGTTTCTCGCCATGGCGACCTCGATGACAGCGCTGCCGTGCCCCTGCTGTTATTGGAATTGGCGGGCGGCACGTTCGGATATGGCTTCGTCGCGTGCAGCAAGGTCACTGCGAGAGGCTTCCGGTGGGAGGGCGGTGACGTTGTGTTCGACCAGGTGCTGTTCTGGGAGGGTGCGAGCTACTCGGTGCATGGTGTGGGTGGCCGGCCTGCCGAAGCCGGTGATACAGCGTTCGGGTTATCGGTGCGACGTCGATATGCCCGGGAAAAACGCACTTCGGCACGATTTCCGCCGCCTGACAACTCGTGATCGTCGACCACTTTGCGTCGTCGATCGCGAGAACCCTGTGGTTCATCCCGGGATGCATGAGGGAGTGTCCTCGTCGGCGGTAGTGGCTGAGCCGGGCTTGGTGTCGGTGGCCTTCTGCCGCAATCGCTTTGGAAGCGCACTGTGAGCGGCAACGGGTCGCCGACAGAGTTGTCATATTGCAAGGTGTCATCCCGGCTGGCAGCTCTGACCTGCAGGGCCGGACACCAGGATGAGGAAGCCGAACCCGCACATCATGGCGAGAATCCCGCAGCTGCTCAAAGTAAGTCGCACCGGGTTGATCTGATGGCGGTGGGTCCACAGATTGGCCAGCAGGACAAGCCCGAAAGCCAGCATGGCGCAGGCGCCGGTGATCTGGAAGCTTTGCGCAGCTGTGAATGCCGCGTCGCGTGAAGCTTGGTCACCATTGGCCGCGTCGCAGTAATCACCGACTCCTCGGGTGAAGAGTGCATAACCACCCAGGAAGATGGCTGGCCCGAACAGGACCGAGCCGACGACATAGGTCGATGCAAGGACGACCGGACGTTCCAAGAGCTTCACCATACGTACCGTAGTTCGCCTCCAGCAGTGGAGATCTCATGAGCAATGTGTTGGCGACCGCTCACGAAATATCGGTTAACAATCCGAAGCGGTTCACTTACCCTCCCGTTATGGATCACCCTGAACGGCTGGAGAGCGGGCACCCATTCCGGCAGTGGAAGACGTGGCAGATCCCCGGAACTCGGCTCACTTTGACGGGGTATTCGCGGGCCAACGACAAGACGTTCTTTCACGTGCCCGGCCTTCGCTGCAGCCTCGATGCGGGGCTGTGTGAGGGGCGGCAGGTGGACACCGTCTTCCTGACGCACACTCACCACGACCATTCGAAGGATCTCGACTACTTGGCGTCCAAGGAGTCCGGTGTGGACATCTACCTTCCGGCCGAGGCAATGTCCTACACGGAGTCCTTCCTGCGTGCCTCGGCCGAGCTGAATCATGGGGCAGCGTACGACCCCGACTTGGGTGGAGGGTACCGGCTGCATGGCGTACGGGGCGGTGACGAGTTCACTTTCGGGCGCCGAGGACATCACGTACGGGTCGTCGAATGCGAGCACAAGGTGCCCTGCGTGGGCTACGCGTTCGCCGAACGCAGCAAGGAGCTGTTGCCAGAGTGCGAAGCACTGCGACGCACCCTGATGGCCGACGGGCGCGGCGCCGAGTTCGGGCGTCTCATGGCCGCGAAACGCAAGGAAGGGGTGCAGGTCGAGCGAGAGATTCCGCGTCCGCTGTTCGCCTTCCTCGGCGACACGCACGTAAACGTCTTCGTACGCAATCCGTGGTTGTTCGCCTACCCGGTGATCATCACCGAGTGCACGTTCCTCCATGATTCCGAGCTGGAGCGTGCAGACCGCATCGGTCATACGGTGTGGAGCCGCCTCGAGCCGGTGATCGCGGCGCACCCGGAGACGCTCTTCGTTCTGACGCACTTCAGCCTGCGACATTCCGACCGTGAGGTGCTGGAATTCTTCCGGACGGCAGCCGGGCAGCTGGGAAACGTGCTGCCGTGGGCGCATCCGGAGAGCTGGATGCCCGAGCAACACCAGGCCGCGACGATCTGACGTCGAAAGTCGAACAAGGTGAACGGTTTCGAGTGGCGGATGCGTGGATCGAGCATCCGCCGACCTGGCGTATTCCAGCAGCGCGGACTTGCCGATCCCCGCCTCGCCACGCACGACCAAGGGAAGCCCGACACGACCACTGACACGATGTTCCACCACATCACGGCAGGCCAGGGCGCCGCACTGAGCTGTTTTTCGCACCGTTTCCACCGGAACCCCTAGTACCAACCAGGTTCTCGCCGCGGCATCAGCCTCGGGACCTTCAACCGACGCGCTGCGGATCGATACCGAGTTCGGACAGGTTCATGGCCATCTTGTGGTGCACAGCAGGAACCCAATCCAACGCGCGCAGCACGGTATTGCGCAGGCCGCGCAGCGGTGCGCTGTCCACGGTCGCGACCCGAGTCATCTTGTCGGTGAACGCCACAACGCTCTCCGCGACCGGTCGGCGTTCGGCCTCATAGGCGTCCAGGACGCTGTCATCCGCACCATCGCGGAGCACCGCGGCGAGCTTCGCGGCCAGATTGAGCCCGTCCTGGAGACCGGTGTTCATCCCCTGCCCGCCAGCCGGACTGTGCACATGCGCGGCGTCTCCGGCGAGGAAGATCCGGCCCGCTCGATAGCGCGCGGCCAAGCGGTGGTGCACACGGAAGCGCGAACTCCAGACGATGTGCTCCACCGTGGCTGGATGCTGTTGCGGGCCACGGGTACTCAGCAGGCGCTGGACGTGGAAGTGGTCGGGCTGCGGCGGTGCATCGTCCACAGTGGCCACGATGCGGTGGCGACCGCCGGGCAGTGGCGCGAGGACGGTGACACCCTCCGGCGAGAAGTACAGCCGGATCTCCGCATCGGGCACATCACCGCTCAGGACGGCATCGGCGAGCACGAACGACTGCGCGTAAGTATCGCCCTCGAAGGCGATTCCGGACTGTTCGCGGACGAGGCTGTGCATCCCGTCGGCCCCGATGACGTAGCGCGCCCGGATCGTCTCGCCGGTGGCCAAGGTCGCGGTGACGCTGTCGGGGTCCTGTGCCAGCGCGGTCAGCTCACACCGCCGCGACACCTGGCTGCCGGTCGCCTCCAACCGTTCCAGCAGTACCTGTTCGGTGAGGTCCTGTGGGATCAGCAGCGTGAAGGGATAGTCGGTGGGCAGGTCCTCGAAACCGACGTGCAGCAGCACGCGGTCGCGTTCGCGAACCGTGGCCTGCCCGACGATGATTCCCCGCGACACCAGCTTGTCGGTGACTTCCAGTTCGGTCAACACCTCGAGGGTGCGGGCATGGACGACGGCGGCACGCGAGGTGTTCTCCCCTGCGGCCTGTTTGTCGATGAGTACGACGGAGACACCTTTGTCGGCGAGCGATGCGGTCAGCGCCATGCCGACCGGGCCCGCACCGACGACGAGTACTTCGGTCTGAGTGGGAATATTCATGGTGGTGACGCTACGAACGGTCCGACCGGGACCGCGTCTGTCGAATGACTGTAATAGCCAGCGTGATTCACACCGCCGGTTAAGTCATCGCATACCTGGCGAGTTCGGCCCGCGAGGCCACCCCCAGCTTCGGAAACGCCTTGTACAGGTGATAGCCGACAGTCCGGGCGCTCAGGAACAGCTGGGTGCCGATCTCCCGATTGGTTGCCCCGGTCGCGGCCAGACGCACCACCTGAAGTTCCTGCGGGGTGAGCGAAGCCAGCGGATCGGACTCACGGCCCTGGTCCGATATCGAGATCCCGGTCGCCCGCAACTCCGCCGCCGCGCGCTCGGACCACGGAACCGCGCCCAGCAGATCGAAGGTTGCCATGGCCGCTTGCAACTGGGTCCGCGCCTCGGCGCGACGGTTGTGGCGGCGCAGCCATTCGCCGTACATCAGTTCAGTTCTGGCCTGTTCGAAGGGCTGATCGCCACGCGCGTGCAAACGCAGCGCGCGCTCATAGAGATCCGCCGCGTCACCGTCGGTCAGCAGGGCGTGGCAGCGGTGCAGGACCGCGAGCGCCCATGGTTGATCGATTGCCTTGGCCCAGTTGGTGAACCGCGTCAGCGCCTGGTGCGCGCGCTGCCGATCGCCGATGCGGACGGCGGCCTCGACATAGTCGGGATAGGCGTAGCGCCAGACGAATGCGTGCTTGCCCGGACCGGCTGCCGATTTGTCGAGCCGGTCCAGCACCTGCGCGTACCTGCCGTAGCCGGAGTCGAGTGCGGCGAGAGCGTAGGTGGCCCAGGTGATCCCGGTCATCCACATCCCACCCTCCTCGATCGCTTCCGCGGCCAGGGCCCGGCATTCCTGCTCCGCGCCCGCCACCCCGGCCGACCATGCGGCGACCCCGGCCAGGTAGTACTTCCAGTAGTGCTGGCCGATGTCCTCGGCAAGCCGCCGGCCCTCGGCCGCAGTGGCTCGCGCCGCACGATGCCGTCCGGTCGCGAGTTCGGCGATCGCGAGCATCATCATGGCCTGGGGCATGCGCCCGATCCGGCCCGCGGTGCGGCAGGCGTCGACCAGTCGCGTCGCATCCCGGTACATACCGTCCACGTCACCACGGGCGAAGCCCAGATAGGCGGCGACAATATGCAGGTCGACCGGTAGGTCGGCGACATCGCCCAGGTTGTGCGGTGCGATATTGACGGCCAGCCGATCCCCTTCCAGCAGCAGGCGAACATCGCGCGCCAGCGCGTGAATCGCGTGCTCCGGCCCACACATTCCGGCTGCGAGGTCTTCGGTACGACGAGCCAGTACAAGTTGGTCCGGATGCGGGCGGCTGGACCAGGCGTAGATGGCGGCCCAGCCGAGCATCGCCAGGCAGGTCGGTCGATCATGCGCCGCCGTCGCAGTGAGTACGCGGACCCCGTCGTGCAGCAGCCGCGTTGCTTCGAGTGGATGTCCCGCCTCGAAGGCCAACCCGGCGCGCACCCGGGCCAGTTCCGCCACGATCGACGGCTCGGCGGGCGGCGGTCCGGAGTTCGCGCGCTCCGCCAAATCGGCTGCCCGCTCGGACAGTCCGGCCTCGTAGGCGGCGGTTGCCGCGATCGTCCAACGACGGGACCTATCCGCAGCGGCGGGTGAGAGTTCGGCCGCCCTGGCATAACCGGCACTGACCGCGATCTGGCCACCGCGGCGCCGCGCCCGCACCGCGGCGTCCTCCAACTGCGCGGCGACCGCCTCGTCGGGCAGTGTGGTCACCGCGGCCAGATGCCAGGCCCTGCGGTCGTCGTCCACGGCCCCGGCCAGTGCCCGGTGCGCCGCGACCCGCTCCGCGACATCGCAGGCCAATCGGGCGGCGGTGCGGATGAGCGGATGCCGGAATTCGATGCCGGAGGACGTGACCCGGGCTAAATCGGCCTGTTCGGCGGGCGCGAAATCGGTCAGTGCGGCACCGAGCGCGGGTAGGGCCCTGGTCACCGGCTCGATATGTCCGCTGTCGTCCAAGGCTGCAACCAGTAGACACAGCCGCGAATCCTCTGGCAGCGCCCGGATCCGTTCCCGAAATCCGGTCAGCACCCGACTCGATGGCGGTTCGGGTCCACCGAGTGAGTACCCTAGCGGTGTGTCGGTTCCGGCGCGCTGCGCGGGCGTGAGTGTGCGCGGAATCTCCAGCAGGGCAAGCGGATTGCCACCGGACTCGGCGATGACATGATCCCGCGCGGATGGTGCGAGGGTGGCTGCGGCATCGACGAGCTGTTGCGCGGCAGCGGAATCGAGCCCGGTCAGCTGCAAATCGGGCACACCGGGCGCGAGAAAGGGACGTTCGCCGTCGCGGGCGGCGAAGATCAGCGTCACCGGCTCACTGTGCAGGCGCCGCACCGCGAACAACAGTGCGTCGGCGGACTCCTGATCCAACCAGTGCGCGTCATCGATCAGGCACAGCAGCGGTCCGTCCATCGAAAGTTCGGTGAGCAGGCTCAGGGTGGCCAGGCCGATGAGAAAGCGGTCGGCCGGTGTCGCCGAACCGAATCCCAATGCCGCCAACAGCGCATCGGATTGCTGTCGCGGCAATTCCGAGACCGTCTCCAGCACTGGACTCAGCAGCACATGCAGTGCGGCGAAAGGCAATTCCGTCTCGGACTCGATACCGGTGACCCAGAGCAGTCGAGCATCCGCCGACCTGGCGTATTCCAGCAGTGCTGACTTGCCGATCCCCGCCTCACCGCGCACGACCAGCGCGCCGGGACACCCAGCAACGGCGTCAGCAAGCAGGGTCTCGATCCTCGCCTGCTCCACCGTGCGGCCGTATAACATCCGTTCGCCCTGACTTCCGTCCACTATCGATCAGAGCGCACCCTAACGTCTTCCGGAAGCTTCTTCTCGATACCGGGACGGGATGCCCATGTTCGCGGGCGCGATGGCGGATGATTACGGTCCTCGACGTGCTTAGAGTGCCAATGGCGGGAGCCCGAGACGATATCGGCCGGGTGCAGCGCACGCCGCCGATCAGGGGAGGTCCGTTGGAGCACGAAACACCTATGCGGCGAGACGGATTCGACGGATCGGGGACGCCGTTCGTGCCGGATGACCTGTCCGATGTGATGGTGGTGGCCGGGGCGGCGCGGTCGTATCGCAACAGCGTGCACGAGGAAATCAAACTGGTGCAGGTGACGGGCTCGGGATTCACCGTGCGCAGGCGCGGCAGCGTGTATCGGGCGGCGCCCGGTGAGCTGGTCGCGCTGCATGCCGACGACGCGCACTCCGGGGCGCCCGATGAGTTGGGCTCGGCAAGTTGGCGCATGATGTGCCTGTCGCCATCGCTGATCGCGGAGGTCATGCCGTCGGAGACGATGCGGTTCGGGGATGTCGTCGTCGGCGACCGTGCGCTGTCGAACCATTTCCGGACCCTGCACATCCTCCTGCATCGGCCCGGTGGCCGTCCCGGTTCGGCGCTGCACCGGGAGGGTGGCCTGCTGGAATTCCTCGGCGCGTTGGCGATGCGCGCCGACCGGGTCGGGGTTCCCGATATCGGGTCGAATGCGGTCCGCCGGATATCGGAGGTGGTGCGGGATTACTTGCGCGAGAACGTCTCCCGCAATGTGACACTGGACGAACTCAGCGGCGTCACCGGCACCAGCAAGTACCAGCTCGTACGTGCCTGCACCGCACACTTCGGTCTGCCGCCGCACAAACTGCATGTGCGCCTACGCCTCGACTACGTCCGGTGGATGCTGCGCGGCGGTATGCGGATCGCCGAAATCGCCTATGCGACCGGCTTTCACGATCAGCCGCATTTGACGCGCGCGTTCACCGCCGCGTACGGCATGACACCGGCGACCTATCGGGCGAGCTTCCACGGCACCGCGCGGCGCAGCTGGACCCTGAGTGCCGCGCAAGAACGTACAAGACCGATCCAGTCGAATACGCCTAGCGTCGTGGTCCAGTCATGCGAAAGGGACACAGATGACGCTGCTCGAGAAGGTCGAGTTCACCAGTGACGGGTATCGGCTGGCGGGCGATCTGCACCTGCCCGATCCCGGCACCGAACGCGGTGCGGTGGTATTGACGGGCCCGTTTTCCGGTGTGCGAGAACAGGTTACGGGTTTCTACGCGGAGCGCTTCGCCCAGCGGGGTTACGTCGCATTGTCCTTCGACCACCGCAATTGGGGCGATAGCGAGGGCCTGCCGCGCCAGCACGAGGACGCCACCGCCAAGGTCGCCGACCTGCGGCACGCGGTGAGCTACCTGGCCGCGCGGCCGGAGGTCGATCCGAACAAGATCGCCGCTGGCGGGGTATGCCTGGGCGGCATCTACGCGACGCAACTGGCCGCATTCGATCCGCGGATCAAGGCAATCGCGCTGATCGCCGCCGCCTACAACAACCCGACATTGATCCGAAACCGCTTCGGGGCGGTCAACTTCGCCGCCTTGCTCGAGCAGTTCGCGCAGATCGCCCAGCGCCAGTTCGAAACCGGCGAGATCGAATACTGGCCCGCGGTCAACCCGGCCGGAATGCCCGCCGGAAATCCCGGCCCGGAACCGTTCGACTACTACGGAACCGACCGCGGCGCGCGGCCCGGCTGGGAAAACCGCTGCACCGCACTGTCGGTCCTGCAGGAACTGACCCTGGACGTGGAAGCCTACCTGCCGCTGCTGACCGCCCCCGCGCTGATCGTGCACGGACGCGGCGACCAGGCCATCCCGGTCGCCGACGCCGAAGCCGCCTTCGCCAGGACACCCGAACCCAAGGAACTTCTGCTGCTCGACACCACCAATCACATCGACCTCTACGACGACGACACCTACGTGCTACCCGCCATCGACCGCGCCGTAGCCCATTTCGACCGAAGCCTGTGACGCGGTCTCGACCGCTCGGCCGGATCGGGCTGCGCGTATCCGAACTTTTCCTCGGCGCGATGACCCTCGACGAGGACTGGCGCTGGGCGCGCAGCCTTCCGCGCTATTCGGCCATGGCTCTGGTCGCCACCGGCTGACCGGCGACCGGCTCGGTCGCCCGGCCGAGGCCGAGCAGCCGCCCGGCGACCTGTGGGTTCACCCGCGCTTCTCGGCGGATATGTAGCGCGCCTCCCGCAAACGGTCGAGCAGTTCAGCAGGCAAGTCGGCGGGCAGGTCGGTGATCGGGCGGCCGTAGCCGGCGGCCAGGTCGAAGGGCGTGGCGCGGTGGACCGACCAGCCGTGCTGAGACAGCCAGTCCCCGGGATCGGCGCGGTCGTCGTCGTACCACAGGTCGCGCACGTTCAGGCTGCCGAACGGGTTGTCGCCGAAGAACCTCTCCTCCATATCGAAATGGCGCTGGTCCAGGCCGCGGCCGAAGTCGTCGGTGGCCACGCTGCTGCCGACCGCGGACAGGGCGTCGATGCGTTCGAACAAGGCGTCGTGTGCCGAACCCGGAAGGAACGGCAACAGCCCCTCAGCCGACCACGCCGTCGGGAGCCCCCGATCGAAATCCGCGGCGGTGAGCGCGGCGGGCCAGTCATCGCGCAGATCGACCGCCAGCGCGCGCAGATCGGCCCTGGCCACGGCACCGTGATCGGCGAGCACGCGATTCTTGAACTCCAGCACACGGGGCTGATCGATCTCGAAGACGACCGTGCCCGCGGGCCAGTCCAACCGATACGCCCGCGCGTCCAGACCGGATGCCAGGATCACTGCCTGCCGCACACCGCGCTGCCACGCCGCGGCGAAGAACTCGTCGAAGAACTTTGTCCGGACCCCCATGAACCGCCCGAACAAACCGACCGCTCCCGCCGACGCCGGGTCGTCCAGCATCCGCAGAAAATGCGGTTCACCCGCCGCCTGGACGAACCACGCCGCATAGTCGTCGTGGATCATCGGCTCGGGATCGAGCGTCTCGAGTGCGCGAAACGTGGCGACGCCCAGGGCGGTCAGACCCACGCTCGTCACGATGTCCCAGCTGTCTCCGTCCGCTCGCATAGATATCACCCCATCGGTGTCAGCGATCATCAGAGCTCTGCTGAAGCGGAGTTAACGCCCCGCATCTACGCTATCGATTTTCCTCCCGTGTGGAACATCCGGGCAACGCCCGGACCCGCGTCCGCCGGTGAAACGGGTCAGCGGCGGCCCTGTCCACGCACACGGCACTATCGGGCGTTGCGCGATTGTTATGGCACTGCCTCTATGCCCGCCCCCGAACGGCACGCCGAACATTGGTCACGCCAGTGCCGGGACGGCCAAGGCGTGGGCGGTACCCGATGGCGTCAGTAGCCGGAGATCGCGGCCGCGATCTCCCGCCGCGAACCGACCCCGAGTTTGGCCAGAATATTGGACACGTGGGATTGAATTGTCCTGCGGGACAGGAACATTTGCGCGGCGATCGCGGAGTTGGAGAAGCCCTCCGCCACCAGGGCGGCGACCTTGCGCTCGGTATCTGTCAGTGCGGCGCGGCCGGTTTTGGGCCGGTTGCGTGGGCCGCGCACGCCGCGGCGAATTCCGTAGGGCCGCAGGCGGGCTACCGCGCGCGCGATATCCCAGGATGCGCCGAGGGTGGTGTAAAGCCCGATGGCGGCGTCGAGGGCGCTGCGGGCATCGGCGTCGTGTCCCTCCGCAGCGAAGAGCGCGGAGGCGTTCTCGTAGGCCTGTGCCTCATTGAGCGGTCGGGTGGCCTGCCGAAATGCCGCCGCGGCGGAGAGCAGGACCGCGGGCTCGCGGTCGGCCAGACCTCGGCACAGCAGGGCGGTGCCGGTTCTGGCGGCCGTCGGCTGGCGCTGCGCCAGCTCCGCCGCGGCCGCGACCACCGAACGAGCCGCGTCCTCGTCACCGACATCGGCGGCCAACCGGGCGATATCCGGGAAGATGTAATAGAGCGTCGGCGCGGTCAAGCCGTCGGCCAGTGCCTTGTGCGCATCGAGGAGCAGGTCGAGCGCACCACGCGGGTCGCCGCGCGTCTCGAGCAGTAGGGCATGGACCCATGGATAGAACTGCCCATAGCCGCTGCTGCCGAGCTGATCGTCGGGCGCGGGAACGGCTTCGGGGTCCGGGAGGAAGGTGCCGCGGTGGATTCCGATCAGCGCCGCCAGGCTGGACAGAATCGGGGTATAGCCGAAAGCGTCGGGCACCGTAAGACCCGAGGTGCATTCGACCATCGCATCGTCCCAGCGCCCTTCCAGCACATGCAGGCGTGCCTGCGCGACCAGATTCGCTCCCAGATAGACACCATTGATCCGGCGATTGTGTCCGATCGCCTTGCCGAGCACCGCTTCCGCGTCGGCGAGCCGATCGAGCTCGATCAGGCAGTGCGCGTAGAGCACATACGGATCGAACTGGTCGGATCCGAATCCATTGTCGAAGACGGCCAGGATGCGGCTGCTCAGTTCCAGCGCCTCGTCGAGATAGCCGCGGGTGTAGCGCACGGCCCCCAATGTCAGCAGACCGTATCCGGTCACGAGCGGGTTCTCGGTGGCATCCCCGATCGCCAATGCCTGCTGCCCCGCCGCCTCCGCAGCATCGAAGCGACCGAGGAAGAAGTTATTGAGTCCGCAGACCCCGTGGAACCGGCCCGCCGCCTCGACCGCGAGATCCGGTGTCGCCAATACCTTTTCGGCGACGTCCACGGCCCCGTGCAGATCACCGCGCGCATGGCAGGCCTGCATCAGCAGCCAGTGCAGCTCGATATCGTCGTCCGGCCGGTTCAACAGCGCTGTGCGCACCAGGGATTCGGCCTCGGTCGCGCGCCCGTTCCAGAGCAGCGCCTGGGTCTGCAGACGCACCAGTACGGAACGCAGTCGGATATTGGCGGTGCTCGCCGCGCGTTGCAGCAGTTGCAGCGCGATCTCGGGTGCGCGCACGATCAGCTTGTCGGCCACCGACACCAGCCACTCGAGGGCGGCAGTGTCGAGTTCGCTCTCCCCCGCCAGCAGGTAGTAACCGATGCGCTCGATGGGTGCGTCGGTCGCGAGCAGGAGCTGTCCGGAGCGGCGCAGCAGTCCGGCGCGCAGCGAGCCGGGCAGCTGATCGGCGAGCACCTGGCGGATCAGATCGTGCCGGAAGACCAGTTCGGAATCGGCCCGGGTGAGCAGGCCGCCGTCCGTCGCCTCGGTGACCGCGCTCCAGATTTCCAGAATGGGACTGTCCAGCACCGCCGCCAATTCCGCGACGTGCACGGTCGGGCCGAGCGCGGCGGCCATCGGAAGTACCTGCCGCGCAGAGCGCGACAGGAATTCCAGCCGCTGCGCGATCGCCCCCGCCAGCGATGCGGAGGGCCGCTCGTCATTGGCCGCGCCGGTCGGATCGGCGGTATCGGCGACCACGGTGATCGACCTGTCGCGCAGCAGGGACGCCACCAGTTCCGTGATGTAGAGCGGGTTCCCGCCCGCGCCGACCACCTGCCGCAGCAAACCGGGTCCCGGCGTTGCCCCGACCATATGCCGAACCAGCTCTGTCGCGGCCGATTCGGGCAGGGCATCGAGGCGAATCGCCGGAGCGCCGCGTTGGACGAGTTCGGCCGTCAACGCGGTCATCCCGGCGTCGCGGGGCAGCGGACGGGCCGCGAGCATCAGCACCAGCGGTAGCTCGTCGACAATGCCACAGAGCCGGTGCAGCACCGCGAGACTCTGCCGATCCGCCCAATGCACATCGTCGATGAGCAATGCCAGCGGACCGTCGGCGCACCAGGTGTCGACCAGGTCGAGGATCGCCTCGGTGATCGCGAACTCATGGGTCGCCGCACCGTCGCCCGCACGATCCCCGCTGCGCAGCAGCGCACGCACCGGATCCGAGGCGCCGCGGTCGGCATCCAGCCATGAGCAGACCGCCGCAAAGGGCACCTGCCGCTGCAGTTCCTTCGCGGCGCCTCGGCGCACGAACAACCCGTCGGCGGCATATCGGGCACCGGCCGCGTCGAGCAGCGCGGTCTTGCCGATACCGGGCTCGCCCTCGACGAGCAGCACCGTCCCCTGCCCGGCGGCGGCGCGCCTACCCAGCGACACCGCACGCTCGACCTCGGCATCGCGACCGACGAATACGGAGGTGAGGGAGTCCGGCACGCGAGGGATCTTATGCGTCCGCATGCAGATATGCCCGCTATCGATCGCCAGGTGAGCGCGGTATTCGCAGCAGCGGATGCGGATGTTCCCACGAGCTATGACGGATGTTCCCGGTGCGCGCCTGCCATAGTGTCGCCGATTACGGCGGCTCGCCAGCAGCGAAACCGGCCGGGCACAACGCTATTCGAATTGCCACGAGAGCCGAGGAGAACCGTTGCAGTCCGAGGCACCCACTCGGCACCCCGCACTCGCGGTGGTGCGCGGAATCACACGCATCGGTGGTCATATCGCGAGGGAAGCGATCACCCGCCCACAGGCCCTGCGTGTGGCCGATGTGCCGGTGATCGGTCGAGAACTGACCACCAATTGGCTGACCGCTGTGCTGTGCTACGGCCATCCGGGTACCAAGGTCAAGAGGTTCGATATCGGGAACCCGTCCAGCGGCACCTCGACCCGGTGGAAATTGACTGTCACCTACAACGAGGCCGGGCAGGTGGCGGGCCTGCCGGAAAATCTGTTCGCCAAGACGACCGCGGGTTTCAAACAGCGGCTCACCCTCGACCTGGCCGGAATTCTGCGCGGTGAACCGGGATTCTTCAAACACCTACGCCCCCACCTCGATATCGAGGCACCGCGCGGGTATCACAGCGCGGTCGACAGCCGATCGGGGCGGTCGATCTCGCTGCTCGAGGACATAGTCCACACCAAGGGCGCCAGCTTCTGCACGCCGGGAAGGCGGATCGGGCGCGAACAGATCGAGGATCTGCTGCGCACCATGGCGACCTGGCACGCCCGCTACTGGGATGACGCGCAACTGCTGCACCATCGGTGGCTGAAGCCGCCGAGGGCGCATTTCGCCAATCTCGACAGTTTGATCGGCATGTCCAAACGGGCCCGGGTCGGGGCTCGGCGCGCCGCCTCGGTGCTGCCCGAAGCGCTTCCCGCCCACCATGATCGGCTCTACCGCGCACTGGAACGCGCACTCGAGATCGCCAGCACCGGCCCACAGACCTTCCTGCACGGTGACAGCCATATCGGCAATACCTACGTCACCGCCAACGGCCGGATGGGTTTCACCGACTGGCAGGTCGTACTGCGCGGCAGTTGGGCCTACGACTTCGCCTATGTGGTCGGCTCCGGTCTGACGGTGGCCGATCGGCGGGCCTGGGAACACGACCTGCTCGGCGTCTACCTGGAGCAGCTGGCGGCCTGTGGCGCTCCGGCGCCCGATTTCGATACGGCCTGGCTGGCCTACCGGCAGCAGGTGCTGTATCCGTACTTCATCTGGCTGTCGACCATCGGTCACAGCGCCATCCAGCCCAAGTACCAGCCCGACGAGGTCTGCCTCGGCATTATCGAGCGCACCGCGACGGCCGTGCTCGACCTCGATGCCGCCGGCGCCGTCGAGGCGTCCGGATGAGCGGCCCCGGAGGTAGTTGATGCGCCTTGTCAGCAACCGGTGCCGCACCGTCGAATACACCGTGACGACGGCGAGCCCCTGCGCCATTACTCTCGAGCCGTCGGCAATCGGAGCGCGCAGATGCTTCCACGACTGCCTGCTGCTGGCGCTCGGGGTGGACCGCGGCGACCGGGCATTGGCGGGCACCGCCGTACAGCTCGTCCGACGCATTGTCACCGAATCCGATGCGGGGCCGATCGTCGTCGACGGCTTCGCGTGTCTGCCCGGACCCGGTGAAAGAGACAGCACTCCAGCGGGATTCGATGTGCTCGCGGAACTGGCCGAGGCCCTGGACGTGCTGACCGAAGTGACCGAACGGCTAGCGGAACGCGGTGAGCAGGTTCATCTCATGCCGTTCGGCTGGTACAAGACGTGTCGCGTCGACCCGCTCGGCGGGTTCGGGACACAGCACATCATCCACATGTCGGCCAACGACGCCCGACAGTGCGAACCGGGAATGCGTCGGCACGGATCACGCTGTCACACCCTGGCGCATACGGCACTGGCCGCTCGTGCCAGGACCGTATGCGTATCACCCGATCGTGGCCGACGCTGATTCCGGAACCAGAGCATGAAAATCCTCAGTAGCCGCTGCCGTACCTTCGAATACACCGTCACCACGGCCAGCCCGGTCGCCGTCTCGCTCGAACCGGCGGCGATCGGGGTGACGAACTCGTTTTCCGACTGTCTGCTGTTGATGGTCGGGGTGGAGCGCGGCGATTCACCCCCGTCGAAAGCCGCCACCAAGATCGTGCGGCGCATCGCGTCCAAAACCGATGCGTCGCATATCGTCATCAACGGCTTCTCCCATCTGGCCACCCCCGGCGAACGGTCGGATGTACCGACCGCGCTCACCGTGCTGGCGAGTCTCGCCGAATCCCTGGAAGCCCGCGGTGTCCTCGTCCACCTCATGCCGTTCGGCTGGAACAAGCGCTGGCAGGCCGATGTGCTCGACGGCGAATGGGAACAGCGAGTGGTCCACCTACCGGGATGACACCTGGTCGCACGACATCGGAGGGCCGAATCTACGACCGGTCAGGTCGGCGGCGAGTGGGCCGCGGCACGGTCTGCCCGCGAGATCGTAGAACGTCGCGCTCGCCGATCCGGTGAATCCGTCACCGTGCACGGTCAGGTCGAACCGCACGATCCCCTTCTGCACCAGCCCCGGATCCGCACGGTCCACAGTGAATTCCAGGAAGGCGCCCGATACATTCGCCCCGTCGGCCCGCCAGGTACCCATGCCGTTGCTGTCGCTGGTGGCCCGGTTGCCGTGGTCCGGATTCGACTGGAGCATGGTGCCATCCGCGTGGAAGGTCATCACGTGGTATCCGAACGGCGCGCCATCGGCCACCACTTCCCAGACGCCGACGACACTCATGCGCACAGTCCTGCCAGCAGTTCGATACCGCGGTCGATGCGGTGCTCCGGCACACCGGCAAAGCTCAGCCGTATCGCATTGCGCGGTGCGTCGGCTGCGGCGAAGAATGCGGACCCGGGCAGATAGGCCACGCCCGCTGCCAGCGCCCGAGGCAATACCGCGTCCGCGTCGAAATCGGTTGGGCCCTGGACCCATACGAACATGCCGCCGGCCGGCTCCGACCAGCTGAATCCGGTCGGAAAGTACTTCTCCAGCGCGTTCGTCACGGTATTCAGCTTGACCGCATACGATGCCACGAGCCGGCCGAGATGCGCGTCGCCCGCCGGGGTGCCGAGGAATTCGGCGGCAATGGCCTGGCTGAACGCCGAGGTCTGCATATCGATGCCCTGTTTGAGTGCGAGCACTGGCTCGAGCAGGTCGACCGGCAATACCGCGATGCCGATCCGCAGCGCGGGCGCAAGGGTTTTCGACAGCGAGGTGATGTAGACGGTGTTGTCCGGGGCGAAGGACCATAGCGCGGGCAGCGGCTCACCCCGATACCGCAGGTCGGTGTACACATCGTCCTCCACAACCAGGGCCCGGTGCCAGGTGATCACCTCGGCGACCCGTGCGCGCCGGGCCGCGGACATGGTCCGCCCGGTCGGGTTCTGGAAGGTCGGCAGGAGATAGACGAACGCCGCATCATACTGCGCCAGTGCGATATCCAACGCTTCCGGGATGACGCCATCGGCATCGCATTCGACCTGGACGACCGTCGCGCCGTGGCTGCGGAACACCTTCACCGCCGGTCCGTAGGTCGGGGTTTCCACCAGCACCACGCTGCCGGGGCCGAGCAGTGCCATACAGACGTTGTGCAATGCGCCGGATCCGCCCGTCGCGATGTGCAAGCGGCTCGTCGCACATCCGATCCCACGGCCGGACAATAGCATTCGCGCCTGTTCCAGCAGCGGCGGAAAGCCCTGCGTGAGTCCGTACTGCAATGCGGTGTTCCCGTACTTCGCAATCGCCGCGGCCGCCAGCGATGCGATCAGCTCACCAGGCAACAGGGCCGGATCCGGCGCGCCGACCGCGAAGGAGATCACATCCGGGCGGCGCACCAGCGTGGTGAACGCATCGTCGATCGGACCGCTGCGCGGCGCCGCGTCCCGGCCGAATGCGATGCTGGTGCGGCTCATGCGCGAGCGAGTTCGCGCCGCAGGCGCGCGGCGACCTCCAGTGCCGCCGCATCGAATTCCGGTGTCAATATCAGGTCGTTGCTGAAGAGCGGATCGGTACGGATGTCGAGGGCAATCAGGCCGTCGGTGTCGCTGAGATTCACCGCGACATGCACGACACCCTCCGGGATATACAGAAGTTCGCGCGGTCCGTGGAAGTACGGCGTCAATTCGGGGCCGATCAAGGTCACCGCCCGTCCGGTCAGACACGCCACGACTGTTTCACTGTGCGCGTGATAGTGCGCCCGCGCCACCTTCCCCGGCGCCATATTCACCATTGCCGCCGAAATACCCTCGGCCCCACAGGTTTCCTGGGTGATACACGGCAGCAGGTGCTGCTCCTGGGGTCCCACAACCTCCGCTACATCGGCAGCGGCAACCACTCGTACAGTCTTCGAGACACTTTCCATCGGACATCCCAGATAGTTGAGAATGAGCATGCGGCAATGCCGAGCGTCGAGAACGCTAGGACATGCTCACACCAGAAACATCCGTCACACCGGGCCGGAATATCCGTGTTCGACCTCGGGTGATCGCGGCGCACGATAAGACGATGCCGAAGCGCCCCGCGTGTGGCCAGCGAGTGAATCCTGATCGACCATACGGACTTTGGGCCGAATATCCCCAACCACGGGGAAGCCTCGGCCGGAGCTCGTGGCAACGTGGTGTCGCCCGGTGTGCGTCCCGCCCCGAGCGCGCAGGCAGCTGGACAAGGAGGATCGCATGTCCGACGGCTCGAACGAGCTGGCGGTCGAACATCCCCGATCCGAGCCGTGGCCGGGCAGCGGCCCATATGGTGACGCGAATGGACGCGCCGACCGTCCGTCACCGATGCCACACCGCAGGCGATGGCGGCGCTGATAGCCGCCGCCGAACACGGCCTGGTCACCCGCGCGACGCTGTGTGCGCCATCCGAATCACGGTGAGCGCAAGCCTCAACCTCACTGCCAGAGTTGGTGGGTTGGAAAATTTCCTAATGGTTCACTATTGATTGTGCCGCTGTTTGACGGCACAATAGAGAGCAGACAACCTGCACACCCGGCACACACCTACCGACCAAGTCCGGGACCCACAGGGCTAAGGAGATATCGGTAACCATGAACCTCAAGTCGAAGAAGGTCGTCATAGCTGGTGCGGTCGCCGGCGCGCTGGTCATCACACCGGCCGCCATGGCGATTCAGTCGACCCTCGCAGCCCCCGGGAACCACAGCAACAGCAACAGCGGCGGTGCCCGCGGCGGCGGTTACAACAACAACTCGAACGGCAGCCGCCGCGTCGCCGATCAGGATCACGCCGCCTCCGGCAACAACAACTCGAGCCGAGGCTCCTACGAGAACACCAACGACAGTGGCCGCTGGGTCTGGGTTCCCTCCGACGGTGGCCGCTGACCTATTCCCCTGCGGCTCTTGATATTCCGAATGCGACCGTCGCCCCGAAAGGGCGGCGGTCGCATTTGTCTGTGCACCGACACGACGTGGGCGCCTCAACTTCGCGCCTCCCCACCCAGCCGAGATTCAACCGTGGATACACCCAGCCGCTGAACCTTGCATCCACAAAAGCACAAGCCCTACACAACAGCCAATGATGTTCCGCTGGTACACAATTGACTACTTCGCGAGCGCACAATCGGCCCTCGACACAGCTCGATGCCCTCCCGGACGGCGCGCATAAAATTGCGCGACCGTCCGAAAGGGCATCGGCGATAGGAAGATTCGCGATAGACGACTCAGGTCAGGCTGCCATCGACACACAGGCTCGACGACCGCCACGACGGTCCCGGCCGGTTCGCGGCCATATCGAAGGTCCACTGCGTGACCGGCCCGGCCGCACGCCAGTACAGCCCGCCGCGGCCGTCCGCGACCGCCTCGTAGATGTCCTCCCGGCCCTCGATCAACTGGCTGCCGACGCAGGAGTCCATGTAGTCCGTGCCGGGCTGCTGCGCCCCCGGGCTGAACTGGCCTGCGGGGTTGCCATTGGTGCCGGGGTTGTACACGCTGCTGCGGCCCGGTGCCAATCCTTCACGGGACCAGCGCGCGAAGCCGAAGAAGTCCGATTGGCACCGGTACATCCAGCCACCCGCAGCGATCGCCACACCCTGGGGATGACCGACGCCCGCCCACAGGCAGCGAACGCCGATATCGGCGTTCGCCGCGGGGGTCGCGGCGCCCAGACCGAAGCCGCTGGCCGCCGCTGCGATCGCGGTGAGCAGGGTGAGCGCTCGAATCTTGCTGCCACCCTTGGTATTACATTCCGAAACTCGCGGCGCAGAGCGCCATCCGCTGAGGTTGACCATCGACGTCTCCTTAATCATTGTCGCCCCGTCGGCCGACGTCGATACGGGCCGAGGGGAGGTGCTGATCCCGCTGAATAATGTAACGCTAATCAACGGCACGTTAGGCCAAGTATCACCACACGTGGGAACGTTGAGCGAGGAGAAGTCGGAGCCGAGCACGAAAAGCGATGGTCACGCCCCCTGGATCTACAGATCGCGCGCCTGGATCTACAGATCACGGAATGGAACTACAGGACATGGCGTGGATCTACATGGCACGGCGTGGATCAACATGGCACGGCGTGGATCAACATGGCACGGCATGGATCAACATGGCACGGCATGGATCAACAACGGCACAGTCTGGAGTAAGAAAGGCGCACCAGCCCCATCGGCGGCGCGTAGTGCCGCACCTAGGCGTCCGGCAGCACTTCGGCGAGGTCGGTGTCCTGGTCGAGATACCGGGCGATGAAGCGGTTGACCAGTTCGGCGGTCACCTGCCCGGGCTGGATCTTGGTCTCGACCAGGCGCGCCGCGAGTGCCGCGCGGTCGGTCGATGTGCGTTCCGAGCGCTGATACGGCTCCCACGCGGTCCGATGGAATAGATCGACGAACCGACGGGCGATCCGATCACAGTCCGCGCGCAGCCGCTCCAATTCGCCGAGCAGCGCGTCGACCGGAATGCCCGCGCCCGCCAACTGGTCGAAGCTGCGGATCAGCTGCGGATCCGCGATGCGGTAGGTCGCGGCGTCGACCGGTTCGTACAGACCGGCCGAGACCACGCGGGCGAGGCCGTTGGGCACCTCGCGGTAACGCTGTTCGAGCTCGGTCGCCGCGATCGTGTCGACGGCGGACGGCGCGGTGGACTGCGTCGCACCCGGCTCAGCGACACCGAGGATGTCACCGAGATCGTCGCCGCGGTCCCAGGCCTCGAGCAGCTCCCGAATCCCGTTGAGCTTGATCCCCCGATCGAGCAGGCGGCTGATCGTCTGCACGCGATTGAGGTGATCAGGTCCGTAGAAGCCGGTGCGGCCCTTCACCTGCGGTGGGGGCAGAATGCCGCGCTCGGCGTAAACGCGCAGGCTGCGGACGGTCGTACCGGCCTCGCGCGCCAGCTCATCGATCGTGTACTCCACGTCGCCTGCCATATGTCTAGGAAACCACATCGAAACATTACCCGTAGGTAAGCATACGTCAGTCATGTCGGACACCTACTGATCGGCGAGGCCGTTACCAACCCCCGATCACACCGCAAACTATTCCCGCCCTTGGCAATTCACCTCCACCAATATGGCCGCGGCGGGGCTTATCCTTCGGAGATGACCGAAGCGCAGGCTTCTCGAATTACCGTGACGGAACGGGAACGGGCGCTGGAACAACTGTCGCACCATCTCGGCACCGGACGACTCAGCCTGACCGAGTTCGACGAACGCAGCGCCAGTGCGGCGGCGGCGACCAGCAAAGGACAATTGGCGGAATTGTTCGCCGACCTGCCGGGCGTCACACCGCCCGCACCACCAGTAGTACCCACGAGCAATGCACTGCAGAGACTCTCGACGATCGCCGCGCTGATCTCCATCGTCGCGGTCGTGCTCGCAGTCGCCACGGGCAACTGGCTGTGGCTGCTGGCTGGCACCGGAACAATCGTCGCCTTCGTCGTCCAGCGCATGCGCTGAGAACCGCTGGTCCCTGGCACTGCTCCCCCGCGAGCGCTTGCCCTACCAGCGGGTGCGGGGCCGAACGGAATTCGCCAAATCGACCAGCCGGTAGCGGTGCCAGCGATCGGGCGCGGTCCTGGCCAGCGCGCGCAGGCTGGTTTCGAGTCCAAGTCGCAGCCCCGCCGCGGTGACCGGGAAGCCGAGGATGGTCCGGTTCGGATTGCGCGAACGCCCGCCGACCCGCAGCCACTCCAATGCGGCGCCGACCACGATGACCTGCAATTGCAGCGTTCGAGCATCATCCGGCAGCGCCTCGAGGCGGTCCGCCGCGGCGCAGATATCGGCTTCGGTGATATCGGCGATCGGCCGCGAGACCAGCAGCAGACATCCGGTGGTATGCGCGACGCCGTGGTGGCGCGACGCCGCGGGCACCTGGTCCAGCACGGTCACCGCCTCGAGCAATTCGCCATCGGCGGCCAGCCGCCGGGCCAGGCCGAAGGCCGCGCTCACCACGCCGTGATTGGTGCGCCACACCGCCCGGTAGTGCTCGGCCGCGGCGCGGTGCCAGCGATCCGAATCTGCGGGCAGATCCAGATGCTGCAGTACGAGTTCCGCGGTCGCGGCCAAGGCCAGTTCCGGACCTATCTCACCGGGCAGCATCGAATGCACGATCTCGAAATGCTGCCAGGCCCGCTCGTAGAAACCGTCGAGCAGCGCGGCGACACCCACGTACCACTCGATGCGCCAGTCCGCGCCGTAATCGGGCCGCAGATCGGCGAGCAGCTGACAGGCCGGAACCGTTTCCCCGAGGTCGAGATAGGCGCGAACCGCCGTCAGCGGTCCCTCCAGATCGAAGGACTCCGGCGCGACGATCGTGCCGGCACGGATGCGTTCGTGTGCCCGGCGCAGCCCGTCCAGCGCATGCCGCGGTTCGCTGTGCAGTAGAGACGACAGCAACTCGGCACTGGGATCCTCGCTATCGATCAACGGCGTCGGCAGGGCCGCGACGACGTCGCGCGCCTCGAGCACCGGCATGCGGTCCATCCCGTCGACGATGCCGTCGGTCTGGCCGACGAGCGTATCGATGCCGAAATCGTCTCGCATGGCACTCAATTCGACCGACGGCTGCGGATGCTCCAGGCCGGTATCGATCGCGAGAACCATGCGCAGCGCGCCAGCGAGCTGACAGTACATCGAATACGCGGACGGGAATCTGCGCTCCGGCTCCGGATCGGTGGCACGCAGCAGCAATCGATACAGGCACGGGTAGCGCGCCAGCAGTGGATCCTCATCGGGCTCCGGAATGCCGCCGAGAAAGTGACCGTCGCGGTCGCGCGGCAGATCCAGCGCCAGCGCGGCCAGCGTCCGGCCGACGGTGTAGATATCCGAAACCACGGTCGGCCCGGTCTCGGTGATCTCGGGCGCCTGGTAGCCGGGGGTGCCGTAGATGCTGCCGTAGGAATCCATGGCCGCGACCGCACCCAGGTCGATGAGTTTGACCTCGTGCTCGCTGACCATGATGTTGTCGGGTTTCAGATCGTTGTATGCCAATCCGAACGAATGCAGATAGTCCAGCGCGGGCAGGATTTCCATGATGTAGGCGATGGCCTCGACAACCGGAATGCGCTCCTTACCGCGCAGATCGAGCATCTTCTTCAGCGATTGCCCGCCCACGTATTCCATGACGATATAGCCGTCGGCAATATCTCGACCGGAGCGATGCTTGACGAAGTTGTAAATCTTTACGACACCGGGGTGCGCCACCTCGGAAAGGAATTGGCGCTCGGCAAGCGCGACCACATGCGCTTCGAAGTCGAGCGGGTTCTGCAATCCCTTCAATACCACCCACCGATCGCTGACATTGCGGTCGACGGCCAGATAAATCCAGCCGAGTCCGCCGTGCGCCAGCGATCCCTGCACCTCGTATTGATCGGCGACCAGTTCGCCGCGCTCCAGGGTGGGACGGAAGTTGAACGGCGATCCGCACCGGCCGCATTCGCCGACCACGGCGCCGGGTCCGCTGGCGCTGCGGCGACCGACCGGCTCCTGACATTTCCAGCAGAACCGTTTGGGTTCGGGGACTTCGGGATCGGCGAGGATGGCGGTGCGCGGATCGACCGGCGCGACCCGCGGCATCGGCACGAGCCCGGCGCCGAGCCGCCGCACGCTCGGACGGGAACGGCCGCTGCGCCCGGAGACGGGCTCGTCGAGTTCGAGTGGATCGGCGCCGGTGTCCGGATCGGTCACCGGCATCGTCGCGCGGCTGTCGTCGGGCCGCAACTGCAGGTCGGTGGATGAGAACCGTTGCGCCGGAGTGCCTTCCACAATGCTGGGACCGGACCATGGATGCTGGCGGCGTTGCGACGGTTCGACCTTCGACATGCCTCGGGTTGCCCAGGGGTGCGGCGTCCGCCGCGGTACCTCGGTACCGCGCATCCGCCGATTCGCCCATGGGTGCGGCAGCGGATTCTCGGAGGCGCTGGGTTGCTCCGGCATGGGAACCTTTCGAGCCTGTTGAATCAGGGCCCCATTCTCTTCCCCGAGCCGCCGCCGCGCGCACTGCTTATTCCCTGCTATGGGAATAGCTCCGCCCCGGACATGTTGTCCGGGGCGGAAATCGGTTTACTTGTCGTCGGGCTCGTCGAGGATGACGACCGCTTCACCGTCGCGCACACGCGGCGGCCGCTCGGCCAGCACCGGGAACTGACCGGTGATGCCCTCGCGTTCCTGGGCGACCTGCAGCACCCGCTTGCGAGCCAGGAACCACCCGCCGACGAAGGCCGGAGCCACCACCACGAACATGGCGATCACCGCACCCCGCTGCTCGATTTCGTGGCTGGATGCCATCAGCACGATCACCGCGACCAGGAAAACCAGCGTGGCGTAGCTGGTGTACGGCGCACCGAACAGTCGGAACGACGGACGTTCGACCAGACCCTTCTTCGACCAGCGGAACAGCTGCAGCTGGCAGACCACGATCGCGCCCCAGGCGGCGATGGTGCCGAGAGCGGACATGTTCAGCACGATCTCGAAGGCCTTGTCCGGAACCATCGCATTGAGCCCGACACCGACCAGCGCGATCGCACCGGTGGCGAGGATGCCGACGTAGGGCACACCGCCGCTGGACATCCGCGAGGCGATCTTGGGCGCGCTGCCGTTCATCGACATCGAGCGCAGGATGCGACCGGTCGAGTACAGACCCGCGTTGAGGCTGGAGAAGGCCGCGGTCAGCACCACCAGGTTCATGATCGAACCCGCACCGCCGACACCGAGCTTGGAGAAGAAGGTGACGAACGGGCTCTCGCCGGACTTGAAGGCGACGTAGGGCAGCAGCAGGCCGAGCAGCACCAGCGATCCGACATAGAACAGCGCGATGCGGGCGATGACCGAGTTGATGGCCCGCGGCATGATCTTTTCCGGATTCTCCGCCTCACCGGCCGCGGTGCCGATCAATTCCACTGCGGCGTAGGCGAATACGACACCGGTAGTGACGGTGACCAGCGGCAGCAGACCGGTCGGGAACAGTCCGCCGTTATCCGAGATCACGCTGAAACCGGTGGTCTCACCGTCGATCTTGAACCGGCCCCCCAGGAAGATGGTGCCGATGATCAGGAAGGCGACGAGCGCGATGACCTTGATCAGTGCGGCCCAGAACTCCAGCTCACCGAACCACTTCACCGAGATCAGGTTGATGCTGACCACGATGGCCAGCGCGACCAGCGCGATCAACCACTGCGGTATCGCCTCGGTGGCTCCCCAGAAATGGACATAGGTGGCGATCGCGGTGATGTCTACGATGCCGGTCATGCACCAGTGGAAGAAGTACATCCACCCGACCGCGAAAGCCAGCTTCTCGCCATAGAACTCACGCGCATAGGAAACAAACGATCCGGAGGAC
>NZ_JBEXLC010000103.1:0-32434 GCF_040609795.1 Nocardia sp. NPDC004604 | reverse complement strand
GCGGCCCGAGCACATCTGCGGGCACCGAACTTTCGGGACCGAGGGTGGCTCCGGGCAACGCCCCATCCTGCGGTCCGAGCACACCGCCCAACAGTGCCCCCTCAGGCGAAACACTGCCGCCCGGCGGCACCACACCACGCGGCCCGAGCACATCTGCGGGCACCGAACTTTCGGGACCGAGGGTGGCTCCGGGCATCGCCCGATCCTGCGACGCAGTGCCGCTGGGAAGCACTGCGGTCCCGGGTGAACCGTTGGCGTTCGGTCGCACTGCACTTCCCCGCGGCACCGTGCCCACGGGCGGCACCGTGCTGCCCGGCTTACCCTCCTGGGTTGTGGTCCCGTGTGGATCCGGCACCAGTTGCATGAGGGTTGTGAAGTCGACGACCCGGGCGCCGAGCGTGGGGGTTGCGATGATGACGCCGTTGGTGAAAAGGCGGTAGGTGCCAGCGTTTTCAGAGAGGGCCAGCTCGGGGCCGAGGGGTTGGCCAAGCGCGCTGTTCGCGCCGCCGATCCGGCGGTATTCGGCCTCGATCGGCGATTCGACTGCGAGGGTCTGCTTGCGGGGGTCGACGGGCGGTGCGGCCGCGCCGACCACCGGGGTGCCGAGTTCGGCCGGTGTGGGGCCGACATCGAAGGCGTAGATATCGGCGGGTTCCCCGCCGTCGGGGGCGGCGGAGTACTCCGCTCGCAGAATTCGACCGTCGCGCAGCAGTACCGTTCCCGCGGTCGCCGCGATGGCCTGGGTCGCGCGCGGATCCTCCTTGGCGGTGCCCGGATAGACCTGGCAGTCGGTGGTGTCGCAGGTCTGCGCATAGGGGTAGCGGTGTTCGGCGAGTGCATACGAGCGCGCCGCGATCGCCTGTGCGCGAAGGGCTTCCGTCGCACCCCTATCGGCCCAATTGGCCTGCACCTCGGCCGGGACGACGCCGATCAGATAGTCCTCGACATCGACGCGATTCACCGTGCGCGCCTCGCCGTTCTCCATCGCAACACCGAGCGAGCCGCGATAGGCCGAACCGCCGCACAGGGTCAGATGTTCGGCCGCGGGACGGTTGGGCCGGGGATTGACCGGATAGATCCACGGGTCGGTGACCGTCTTATGCCACAGCACCTCGCCGTCACAGCCCATCGTGACGACCACATGGGCACCGCCATCGGGTAGCGCGGTGAGGTGGGCGACCTGACCGGGTGCGAGCAATTGGCCAGCGACCCGCAACCCGGCGTCGGCGTAGGCGTCCAGTGTGGAGTCGTCCTGTTCCACTAGTCGCACCCCGACAGTGGTTGCTGAGATCTTGCCCAGGGTCGCGCCCGGGTAGTAGTGATCGAGGATGCGCTCGGCGGCCCAGCCCTCCTGTGCGCTGTCGAATGCGCCGACCTGGCTCATCCCGCGCCCGTGCCCCGGTCCGGCGAGCGCCCGATACGGCGCGTCGGTCGGCCAGACCCAGCACGCGATCACGGTTCCGACCAACATGGCGGCGCCACCCGTGACCAGCACCGGACGGATGGATATCGGGGTTCGCGATATCCGCCTACGGCCAATTCGCCTACCTGCCGCTGTCGTTTTCATCCGCATTTTCCGCTCCCCCGCGGTAGCCCATTTCGCTGCTGTTCGCGTCGCATCCGTTCACTCCCACGGTTTTTCGGGACTTGATCGGTTCGGTACCGCTCGGCATGTCGTGCCATCCGGGCGCATCCCGAGAGCTACATTCGAGCAATCACATGATCCTCAACCAAAGGTTTAGATTTGTGACAGTTGTGAACTAGTGTGGTCGTTGATGCATCAGGAAGCAACCCTGACATTCGTGCAGATGATCGCTCGGTTCGACCTGAATGGAGACGCTCATGCCGTACCGCAAACCGAAACGTTCCTACGTGCTCCCGGTTGTCACCACTGTTGCGGTAGCGGCCCCGCTCGCGACTTTCACGCTGAGCGATTCGACCGATTACCGTTCGACCACCGGTAGCGAGCTCGCCGCAATACCCGCACAGATGGCCGAGGTGGTCCTCACCACGGTGCCCGACATCACCCTTCCGCTCCGCGAACTCACCGGGCTCGACCTGCCCGATCTGCATCTTTCGGATCTACGCATGCTGCCGCTTCCGGATTCCGTTCCGATTCCGCAGGGGCTACCGCTGCCGCCCGGCATGCAGCTACCCACGGAAATTCCGATCCCCAAGCTGAATCTCGGACAGGGCGCCCCGGGCCGATCAGTACCGGGCCAATTCCTCCCAGGCCAGTCAGTTCCCGGCCGATCCCTCCCAGGCCAATCGGCTCCCGGTCAAACCTTCCCAGGCCAATCGGCTCCCGGTCAAACCTTCCCCGGCCAAACGACTCCGGGTCATTCCGCCCCTGGCCAGGCCATTCCCGGCCAAACCACGCCGGGCCAGAGCCCCAACACCAGTCGAGGCACCACCCTCGGACAGGGCACCACACCCAGCCAATCCCTTCCAGGCCAACCGGTTCCGAACCAACCTGTTCCGGCCCAATTGGCTCCCGGGCAAACCTTCCCCGGCCGAACGACTCCGGGTCAATTCGCCCCCGGCCAGGCCATTCCCGGCCAAACCACGCCGGGTCGGAGCCCCAACACCGGTCAGGGCACCGCCCATGGTCAGAGCACCACACCCAGCCGAACCACGCCGGGTCAAAGCCCCCGAACAAGTCAGAGCCCCGACACAGGTCAAGGCACCCTCGGACAGGGCATCACTCCAGGCCAAACCACTCCCGCGCAGTCCGGCCAACGTCATCCCTCGGCCGCCGCCTTCATCGCCGACGCCGACCAGCTGGAACCCGGAATCACCCCGGACACACCCGCACTGGCACCCGGCGCCGTCCCACCGGAGCTGCTCAGCCAGGTCGGTGCGCAGGTCAAGGAAGTCAGTCGGGATACACCGTTCAGCCTCGTCGCATTGACCGCGCACGATCTGGTGGACACCAAGGTGATGATCCGGGCCCGTCAGTCCGATGACACCTGGGGTCCCTGGTACGACAGCCAAGCCGTCGATACGCGTCGCAACGATCGAGTGGCGGCGGGCGGCACCACCGGCACCGAACCGATCTATGTTGGCAATACCAAGTCGGTGCAGATTCTGGTGACCCGCAAGCCGACCCCGGCCACCTCACCGCATTCCCCGATCGCGGACGATGCCGAGGGCGCGGTGCCGATGCGGCCCACCCAGGCCGCCCCCCGCTCGGATGATCCGGCTCAGACCGCTGCCGCATTGACGGCTGTGCTGATCGATCCGGGCCGAGGGGCCATCGACGGCACGCTCACCGATGTCGCGGCGGCGCTGCCCGGCGGCGGACCCAATGTCATCACCCGATCCCAGTGGGGCGCCGACGAATCCATTCGCTGCGAAGACCCCACCTACGACGACCAGGTCGGCGGCATCACGGTGCACCACACCGCGGGCCGCAACGACTACAGCAGGGCCGAATCCGCGGGCATCGTCCGCGCGATCTACAGCTATCACGCAAAGACGTTGGGCTGGTGCGATATCGGTTACAACGCACTGGTCGACAAGTACGGCCAGATCTTCGAGGGCCGCTTCGGCGGACTGGACCGTCCGGTGCAGGGCGCGCACGCGGGTGGGTTCAACGAGAACACCTCGGGTGTGGCATTGATGGGCAACTACGAGTCCGAGGAGCCCTCTGCGGAGGCGCTCGACGCGGTCGGCCGGTTCATCGGCTGGCGGTCCAAGATTGCGGGCCTCGACCCCAAGGGCTACACCACGATGTACTCCGAGGGCACCGAATTCACCCCCTATCCGGAGGGCGAGGCGGTCCGACTGCCGGTGGTGTTCGCGCATCGCGACGTCGGCAATACCAGTTGCCCCGGTGACGCGGTCTATGCCGATATGGATCGCATCCGCGATATCGCCGCGGGCGTATCGGGCGCCTCCGGCACGTCGAGCAAACCGCAACAGCAGGCGCAGGCACCCCAGCAGCAGGCGCAGGCACCGCAGTCGCAGGCCGCCCCGCGCCCACAGGCGGATATCGCAACGCTGGCCGCGCTGACCGCCAAACTGCTCGGCATGGTGAATCAGAACCCGATCGCCAAACATTGGGCCGATAAGGGCGGTCCGGACGGCCCGCTCGGCGCGGCCGTATCGGAGCCGCTGCCCGCCGCCCAGGGGCAGCAGTACGCCAAATTCGTCAACGGGTATGCCTACACCGGCGCGAATGGTCAGGTGTACGAGGTGATGGGCGCGATCCTGGACCGCTTCCTCGCCCTCGGCGCCGACGCTGGCGTCCTCGGCCTCCCGCTGAGCAATACCTATCCGGTGCCGAACGGACTGCGCACCGACTTCCAGTACGGCTCACTGATTCTCAACCAACTGACCGGCATCATCACCACCGTCTGGAAGGCCTACAACGAAACCAACCAACAGCAGATCAGCCGCAATCCGGTCGGCCAGGCCAGCGCACCCGCTGGCTGACCAGCGCACCACGCCGAGCCCAGCTGCGACGACCGCGTCGACCAGTTGGGCTCGGCGCATTTGTGCACCGGAAACCGCCCGGGCCGCTTCGATATCTGTGCCCAGCAGCCGAACTCTGCAACGGCTCACCGGGATTCGGTCAGTCACGCTGACCAGCTCAGACCCACCAGCGCTCGAGTACTTGCGCCACACCGTCTTCGGAGTTCGCGGCGGTGACTTCGTTTGCGGCCGCGAGCGCCTCCGGGTGTGCGTTGGCCATCGCGACACCGTGGCCGACCATGGTCAGCATCGGTACATCATTGGGCATATCGCCGAACGCGATAATGGTCGAATGTTCGACGCCGAGGCGCTGGGCCACTATCGCCAGGCCGGAGGCCTTGGTGACGCCGGGGGCGGAGATTTCGATCAGGCCGTGGTCGGTCGAGTAGGTGATATCGGCGCGGTCGCCGATCAGCGGTGCGAGGACCGCGCGCATATCGGCGCTGCGGGTGCCGCGTAGTCGAACCAGCATCTTGATCGCGGGCGCATCGATGACTTCCATGCGCGAGACCTCGGTGTCATCCGGATTGAGCCATGCGTGCTCGTATTCCGGCGAGCTCACGAATTGCGGCGTCACCGCATCGTGCGCGCTGGCACCGACGCGTTCGGCGGCGAGGCCGCAGCCGGGCAGCGCGCGTTCGGCCAGATCGGCGATCCAGGACAGGGTGTCCACGTCGAGTGTGCGGCTGGCGAGCACCCGATCGGCGGCGCTGTCGTAGATCACCGCACCATTGCCGCAGACACACAGCGGCGCGTAGCCGAGCCCGTCGACCACCGGATCGATCCAGCGGGGCGGCCTGCCGGTGGCAAGGACGAATGGCACACCGTCGGTGATCAGGGCGGCCACCGCCGCCTTGGTTCGCGCGGTAACCCGCTCGTCGTGATCGATGAGGGTGCCGTCTACATCGGTGGCAACCATCTTCGGCTTGGGCAGGTGCAGGCGCGTCACCTATTCCATCCTGCCGGAAGACCATCTCGGCGAGGTCGCGGCTATCACCACGGCCTCGATCCGCGCCACCATGATCGGCTCGGGCAGTGTGCGGCTGTCACTTGGATGGCGGTCGCCGCCATACGGAGTCGTCGGCCTGCACTGTCGGGTCGGGCTGTTGTTCAGCCTGGTCAGGCTGTGGTTTCGCCAGATCGGGCCGCGGATGTACAGGGGGTGCCGCCGAACTCGCCGACCAATCCGAGGGCGTGCCCGCCGGAGACGCGGCCTCTGGCCCAGCCTGATCGGACGGCGGATATGCCGGCCCTGTCGGGGGATTCGCCGACCAATCCGAGGGCGTGCCCGCCGGAGACGCGGCCTGGGTTCCTGCCTGGTCGGTTCCCGAATAGGCGGAACCCGCGTGAGGATACGGTGCACCGGGGCTGTACTGCGGATAACCGGTCGACGCGGGCGGGTAGGGCGTCGCGCCCGATCCGGATGAATACACCGCTGGTCCGGGCGGTGGCGCGGCCGGTCCGTACGGGTACCCGGCCACCGGTGGTGGGTAGGCGCTCGCCGGGTCATAGTTCAACCAGCGCGTCGTCGGGGCGATGAGGGCGAGGACCGCGGTGGCGATCGGGAAGACCAGACCGATCAGACCGCCGACGCCGCCGCTGATCCCCGCAGCGCTACCGCCCGAGGTGGTGTAGCGCAGTGTCACTGCATACTCGGCGATCCCGGCGATCACGACCACCGCACACCCCGCGACGACCAGCACCCGGCCGAGCGGCTTCCTGGTGAACACCATAACCGCGCCGACGCTGAGCAGGATCGCCGTGATCAGCGCGATAACACCGGTCACCAGTGCATATGCCTTGAACCAGTGCTGTGCGAACAGGCCGGTGGAGTCGTAGTCGGCGAGGTCGGTCCCCAGGTCCGTGACCCCGAGCACAATATTCACACCGCCGCCGAGCAACTGGGCCGCGCTGCCGATACTCGCCAGCACCCCGGCGCTGATCGCGGTGCCGCCGCTCGGCACGGGCGCCGGAGCCGGTGGATAGGGCTCATATTGCGGATAACTCATGGCGGTCCCCCTTAAAGCGCCGAGAAAAGCCTGGACGCACCTGCGACGACAGAATAAGGGACATGCCGATCTCACACGTGTCACGCACGGTCGCACCCACGTCCTTATGATCAGGGACTAATACTCGATGCTGGCCCGACCAGCCGTAGGACCAGAGGACTGATGACCGGCTTCCTGCTACGACGCGCGTTCAATTATGTCGTGCTGTTGCTGCTGGCTTCGTTCCTGACGTTCAGTCTGGCGTCGCTGACGTTCAAGCCGCTGGACAGTCTCGAACAGCGCAATCCACGTCCGCCGCAGGCGGTGATCGATGCCAAGGCCGAACAGCTGCATCTCAACGAACCGATCCCACAGCGCTATATCAGCTGGCTGAAGGGTATCCCGAAGGGTGACTTCGGCGAGACGCTGGCCGGACAGCCGGTCAGCGAGGAGCTGCCGCGGCGGGTGCTGGTGAGTCTGCGGCTGCTGATCATCGGTTCGATCGTGGGCACGGTGCTCGGGGTGTTGATCGGTGCGGCCGGGGCGATCCGGCAGTACAAATTCAGTGATTACTTCACCACGGTCGTCTCGCTACTGGTGCTGAGCACGCCGGTGTTCCTGCTCGCCACCCTGGTGAAATACGGTGCGCTGGAAGTGAATACGCTGACCGGATCGCAGATCTTCCTCTATACCGGTGAGACCTCGGCGAACAAGATCAACGGCTTTTTCCCGCAATTGCTCGACCGGCTCCAGCATCTGGTGCTGCCGACCGCCACTCTGGCCCTCGGCGCGATGGCCGGTTACAGCCGCTATCAGCGCAACGCCATGCTCGACGTATTGCAGAGCGATTTCATCCGCACCGCCCGCGCCAAGGGTCTGACCCGCAATAAGGCCCTCTACAAGCACGGTCTGCGCACCGCGCTGATCCCGATGGCGACGCTGTTCGCCTACAGCCTCGGCAGTCTGATCACCGGCGCGACGTTCACCGAGAAGATCTTCGGCTGGCACGGCGTCGGGGAATGGCTGGTCAACTCGATCAATGCCCAGGACCTCTACGTTGTCGTCACGGTGACGGCATTCGCCGGTCTGGTGGTGCTGGTATCGGGCCTGCTGTCCGATGTGGTGTACGCGATTCTCGACCCCAGGGTGCGTGTGGGATGACGGAAGCCGAGATCATTGTCCAGGGCGCGCCGGAGGTCGCGGCCGCCACCGGTCGGCGCAGACTCGTCCTGCGCCGCTTCCTGCGCAATAAGCCCGCCGTCGCCGGTGTGCTCGTGCTGCTGATCCTGGTGCTGGTCGCCTATGTGCTGCCCTACTTCTGGACCTGGGACTATCAGGAACTCGATGGCACGGCGCTGCGCAAACCGCCGAGTGCGAAACATCCCTTCGGCACCGATGCCATCGGCCACGACGTACTCGCACAGACCCTGCGCGGGATGCAGAAATCGCTGATCATCGGCTTCTGTGTCGCCATTATCAGCACCACCATCGCGGCGCTGACCGGTTCGATCGCCGGGCTCATCGGCGGTTTCACCGATCGGGCCATCATGTGGCTGGTGGACCTGCTGCTGGTGGTGCCGAGCTTCATCATCATCGCGCTGTTCGCGCCGAAGACCAAGGGCAGCGGCTCGATCCTGCTGCTGATCCTGCTGCTGAGCGTCTTCGGCTGGATGATCAGCGCACGCATCGTGCGCGGTCTGACGATGAGTCTGCGCGAACGCGAATTCGTGAAGGCCGCACGGTATATGGGCGCGCCGACGAGGACGGTGATCCTGAGCCATATCCTGCCGAATATCGCCTCGATCCTGATCATCGACACCACGCTGTCGGTGGGTGCGTCGATCATGGCCGAAACCGGTTTGAGCTTCCTCGGATTCGGTGTGCAGTCGCCGGATGTTTCGCTCGGCACGCTCATCGCGTCGGGCACGGCGTCGGCGCTCACCTTCCCGTGGCTGTTCATGTTCGCCGGTGGACTGTTGATCGTCATCGTGCTTTCGGCGAATCTGGTCGGTGACGGATTGCGTGACGCGTTCGATCCCAGCGCGAAACGGGCTCGTTCGCGGAAGAAGGCGGCGTCGGAAAAGAAGGTCGGGGCATGACGGGCGATATGGCCGCCATCGAAAAGAACTCCACCGCACCGCTGTTGGAGGTCTCCGATCTGCGGGTTTCCTTCCCGAGCGAGGAGGGCCGGATCGACGCGGTGCGCGGGGTGAACTACACCGTCTCCGACGGTGAAGTGCTCGCCATTGTCGGCGAATCCGGTTCGGGCAAATCGGTTTCCTCGCTCGCGGTGATCGGACTGCTGCCGGAGCAAGCGCGGATCAATGGCTCCATCCGGCTGCGCGGACGCGAACTGCTCGGACTCGGCGATCGTCAATTGTCCAAGCTGCGTGGACGCTCCATCAGCATGGTGTTCCAGGACCCGCTCTCGGCGCTGACCCCGGTCTACCGGGTCGGCGATCAGGTGGCCGAAGCCCTGCTCGCGCATACCGATATGACCAGCCGCGAGGCGTCGGCGCGGGCGGTGGAGCTGCTGGATATGGTGGGCATTCCCGATCCGGCGGTGCGCGCCAAGGCATTTCCGCACGAATTCTCCGGCGGCATGCGTCAGCGGGTGGTTATCGCCATGGCCATCGCCAATGATCCGGCGCTGATCATCTGTGATGAACCGACCACCGCACTCGATGTGACGGTGCAGCAGCAGATCCTGAATCTGCTGCGCAAGGCGCGTGATATCACCGGCGCTGGCGTCATCATGATCACTCACGATATGGGTATCGCCGCCACCCTGGCCGACCGCGTCGCGGTGATGTATGCCGGAAAGATCGTCGAAACCGCGCCAGCGGCAGAACTTTTCGCCGCACCGCGGATGCCCTACACGGTCGGGCTGCTCGGCTCCATTCCACGCATGGACGGACCGGCGCGCAGCCCGCTGATCCCGATCGTCGGTGCGCCACCGGCGATGCACGCGCTGCCGCCGGGTTGCTCCTTCGCACCGCGCTGTCCGATCGCGATCGATGACTGCCGCGCGGCCGAGCCGCCATTGGAGAAGACCGGCCCCGGCCATTCGGCCGCCTGCATCCGCACCGCGGAGGTCACCTCCGCCGATCTGTTCGCGGCCTACCGCCAGGAGATTGCGGAGCCGAGCGCCGAGGCCGAGACCGATGGGCGGGTGGTACTGCGGGTTTCCGATCTGGTCAAGACCTATCCGATCACCTCCGGCGTGGTGTTCAAGCGCCGCAAGGGCGAGGTCCGCGCGGTCGACGGCATCAGCTTCGAGGTGCGCGCCGGGCGCACACTGGCGCTGGTCGGCGAATCGGGTTCCGGAAAGTCCACCACACTCACCCAGATTCTCGACCTGGTGCAGCCGGAAGCGGGCACTATCGAGATCATGGGCAGCGATATCGCGACCCTGACCAAGGCGCGCAAACGCGAGATCCGCCGCAAGATGCAGATCGTCTTCCAAGATCCGACGGCCGCGCTGGATCCGCGGTTGCCGATCTTCGATGTGCTCGCCGAACCGATGCGCATCGATGGCCGCCCGCGCGCCGAAATCGCCAAGCGGGTACCAGCACTGCTCCAACAGGTCGGTTTGCGGCCCGAGCACGCCGATCGCTATCCCGCCGATTTCTCCGGCGGCCAGAAGCAGCGCATCAGCATCGCCCGCGCGCTGGCCCTGGATCCGGAGATTCTCGTGCTCGACGAACCGGTGTCGTCGTTGGATGTGTCCATCCAGGCGGGTGTGCTGAATCTGCTGCGCAACCTGCAGACCGAACACGGTCTGTCCTATCTGTTCGTCTCGCACGATCTTTCGGTGGTCCGCAACCTGGCCCACGATATCGCGGTGATGTACCGCGGGAAGATCGTCGAGGCCGGGCCCGCTGAACAGATCTTCGACCGTCCGAGCAATGAGTACACCCGGGCGTTGATCGATGCGGTCCCGGTGCCGGTCGTCAGCCGATAGAGGGAGAGCGCGATGCCATCGAGAACCCGAGCCAGCCGGATGCGGTGGGCGGTACCGGTGGTCGCGCTCGGCCTGATCGTGGCGGGCTGCGGTTCGGGCGGCGATTCGACAACGGGGCTGTCAGCCACACTCGGCACCACCAATGACATCAATCCCAAGAACGTCGACGAGGTGCGCGACGGCGGCAATCTGCGCCTCGCGGTTACGTCGTACCCGGCCAATTGGAACACCCTGTCCAATGACGGGAACGACGGCGAGATAGCCGATATCGAACGGCCGATAATGCCGCGATCGTTCGGCACCAACGCCGCCGGCGAATTGTCGATCAATCGGGACTATTTCACCGATATCGCGCTGACCAGCACCGACCCACAGCAGGTCACCTACACGATCAACCCGAAGGCGGTCTGGTCCGACGGCAATCCGATCACCTGGGAAGACATCAAATCCGAGGCGGACGCGCTCAGCGGCCGGGATAAGCGCTTCCTGATCGCCATTACCAACGGCTTCGAATTCGTGGACAAGGTGGAGCGTGGCGTCGACGACCGCCAGGCCGTCCTGACCTTCGGCCGTCCCTATGCCGAATGGCGCGGACAGTTCGCGGGCAATGCCTCGCTGTTCCCGAAATCCGTGACCGCTGATCCGGATTTGTTCAACAACAGCCTCGCCAATGCGATGGGGCCCAGTGCCGGACCGTTCCAGGTTGTGTCCACCGATCGCGCGCAGGGCCGAATCGTCTTGGGCCACAATCCGAAATGGTGGGGTGCCAAACCCAAACTCGACACCATCACCTTCAGCGTGCTCGATCACTCCGCCTGGACGACGGCGCTGCAGAACAACGAACTCGACCTGGTACAGCTGACCACCGTCGACGACGTCCAGACCGTACGCAATACCGGTGGCCTGGTCGTTCGACGCGCGCCGGGTAACCGCTGGCGCCACATCACCTTCAATGGCGCACCGGGGTCCATCCTTTCCGACCCCAGGGTGCGCGTGGCCATTTCCAAGGCCATCGATCGGCAGTCGATCGTCAACGCGATCCAGAACGGGCTGGTCGAGAATCCCAAGCCGCTGAACAATCACATCTTCCTGCAGGGGCAGACGGGATACCAGGACAACAGCCTCGGGTTCGATCCGACGGCGGCCGCTCGCGAACTCGACGCGGCGGGGTGGAAACTCAACGGGAACGTGCGGGAGAAGGATGGGCGCAAGCTCGTCATCCGCGATGTCATGTACAACGATCCGACCTGGGTGCAGGTCGCTCAGATCATTCAGCGCAACCTCGCCGACATCGGCGTGGGGCTGACCATCGATACCAAGCCCGGTGCCGGATATTTCACCGATGTCATCCAGCCGGGTGATTTCGACGCCGCCCAGTTCATCTGGGTGGGCGATGCGTTCGCGTTCAGCAGTATTCGACAGGCGTACTACTACGACCCGAACGACCTGCAGGGCAATTACGCCCGCGTCGGCTCACCGGAGCTCAACGGCCTGATCGATCGCACCCTCTCGGAACTGGATCCGAAGAAGGCGATCGAACTGGCCAATGAGGTGGACCGCAAGGTCTTCGAGGAGGGACATTCGCTGCCGCTCATGCAGAGCGATGGCAGCTTCGGCGTGCGCGCCGATCTCGCCAATATCGGGTCCCCCGGCCTCGCGTCATACGACTACACCAAGATCGGATTCGTGAAATGACAACAGCACATATCGCCCGACAGCGCCGGGTGGGAATCCGGATCGCGGCCCCCGCCGTCGCCATCGCGCTGATTTTGTCCGGGTGTGGGTCGAGCGACCCGGAGACCAGCAGCAGTTCGCTGACCAGCTCCAATGATATCAATCCAAAGGAAAGGGGTGAGCTGCGCGAGGGCGGGAATCTGCGTCTGGCACTGACGAATTTCCCGGCGACCTTCAATTCGTCACATATCGACGCCGACGGCGAGGTCACCGACCTCGTCGGCTGGACACTGCCGGGTTCGATCAAATCCAATGCGGCGGGTGAGATTTCGACTGACACCAACTACTTCACCGAAATCAAGCTCACCAATACCAGCCCGCAGACGATCGTCTACACCATCAACCCGAAGGCCGTCTGGACCGACGGAACCCCCATCACCTGGGAAGACCTGCGGTCGCAGTGGTACGCACTCAGTGGGCGCGACAACGCATTCCAGGTGCGCGCGACCCAGGGCTATGCCCAGGTGGACCGCGTCGAGCGCGGCGCGGACGATCGGCAGGCAATCGTCACCTTCGGCCAGCACTACGCGGAGTGGCAGGGACTGTTCGACGTCATCTATCCGAAGGCGTCGACGGCGACCCCACAGGCATTCGATGCCGTCGACCGCAATGGTCTTGCGGTGTCGGCCGGACCATTCGTGATCACCTCGATCGACAAGGCACAGCAGCGAATCGTGCTCGGCCGCAACCCGAAGTGGTGGGGTGAAACCTCGAAGCTGGATACGGTCACCTACAGCGTGCTCGACTATGCGGCCCGGCTCAACGCCCTGCAGAACAACGAACTGGATGCCGCGACCGTATCCGGTCTGGATGAGGTGAAGACGGCCTCGAACGCACCCGGGATCAAGGTGCGCCGGACCCCGACACAGCGCTTCTCGCACTTCACCTTCAACGGAGCGCCCGGCTCGATCCTCGAGGATCCGAAACTGCGCGTTGCCATTTCGAAGGGCATCGATCGGCAGGCCATTGCGACCGCCAGCCAGCAAGGGGTGGTGACCGATCCCAAGCCGCTGAACAACCACATATTCGTGGCGGGCCAGAAGGGCTTCCAGGACAACGCGGCATCGGTCGCCTACAACCCCGAGCAGGCCGCCAAGGAACTCGATGACCTCGGGTGGAAGCTCAACGGTGACGTCCGCGAAAAGGATGGCCGCAAGCTCGAAATCCGCGATGTGATGTACCAGCAGGAACTCTGGATCCAGGTCGCCCAGATCGCGCAGCAGAATCTGGCGAAGATCGGCGTCAAGCTGATCATCCAGACCTACCCGGGCAATGGCCTTTTCAAGGATGTGGTCGATCCGGGCAACTTCGATATCGTCCAGTTCAGCTGGACCGGTAGCATTCTCCCGCTCGGCGCACTGCCGCAGATCTACGCCTACAACCCGGCCAACCCGCTGAGCAACAAGGGCAAGATCGGCTCGCCGGAACTGAACGCGCTGATCGAACAGACCATTGCCGAACTGGATCCCGAGAAGGCCATCCAACTGGCGAACCAGTGCGACAAGATGATCTTCGACGAGGGCTTCTCCCTGCCCATCACGCAATCTCCCGGCACCATCGCCGTGCGTGAGGGGCTGGCCAACTACGGTGCGTTCGGCCTGGCTTCGCCGGATTACACCACGATCGGATTCGTGAAGTGAGGTTTCCCGCAATGACTTCAGCACGCGTTGCTCGGTTCGCCGTCCCCGTCGTCGCGCTCGGCCTGATCGCCACCGGTTGCTCGGATAACAGCATCACTCCCGGCATAGTCGATATCGGCAGTACAAACGACATCAACCCGAAGGATCGCAGCGAGCTGCGCGACGGCGGGAACCTGCGCCTGGCCATCACCAACTTCCCGGAGAACTTCAACTATCTGCATATCGACGGCACCACCGACACCACGGCCACGGTGATCAATCCGACGATGCCGTCCCCTTGGGTGAGCAATGCGGCGGGAGAACTCACCGTCGACCACAATTACTTCACCGACATCACGCTGACGAATACCAGCCCCCAGCAGGTCACCTACACGATCAACCCGAAGGCCGTATGGTCCGATGGCAGCCCGATCACGTGGGAGGACCTGCGATCGGAGGCGGCCGCGCTGAGCACCAAGGACCCCGGCTTCCTCATCTCCTCACCCAGCGGCTTCGACCGGGTCGAGAAGGTCGAACGAGGCGAGGACGACCGGCAGGCGATCGTCACCTTCAATAAGCCGTATGCCGAGTGGCAGGGTCAATTCAGTCCGCTGTATCCGAAGTCTGTCACCGCCACCCCGGATGCGTTCAGCAACGCCGACCACGACACGCTCCCGGTCAGCTCGGGTCCGTTCATGGTCACCGGCATCGATCGCGCGCAGAACCGGATCACGCTGGGCCGCAATCCGAAATGGTGGGGCGATACCCCGAAGCTGGACACGATCACGCTCAGCGTGCTCGACAATTCCGCGGTGCTGCCCGGGATCCAGAACAACGAGATCGACTACGCCTATATGTCCGGCATCGAGAATGTGACCGGCGCGAGGAATTCGAAGAATGTGGTGGTGCGGCGCACGCCCGAGCCCAGTTGGTCGCATCTGACCTTCAATGGCGGCAAGGGCGCCCTACTCGAGGATCCGCAACTGCGCATTGCCATTTCGAAGGCAATCGATCGGCAGGCCCTGGTGACCGCCGCCCAGAACGGTGTCGTCGAAAATCCGACGCCACTGAACAACCACATCTACATGAAGGGCCAGAAGGGCTACCAGGACAATTCGGCGCCGATCGCCTACGACCCCGCCGAGGCGGCGCGGATGCTCGACGCGCTCGGCTGGAAGCTCAATGGCGATGTCCGCGAAAAGGATGGCCGAAAGCTGGAACTGCGCGATGTGATGTACCAGCAGGAGGCCTGGGTGCAGACCGCGCAGATCGTGCAGCAGAACCTGGCGAAGGTCGGGGTGAAACTGACCATCCAAACCGTACCCGGCCAAGGGTTGTTCAAGGATGTGATCGATCCAGGGAACTTCGACATCGCCCAGTTCAGCTGGGGCGGTAGCGTCCTACCGCTGGGGGTGCTGCAGCAGGTCTACACGTATGATCCGAACAACCCGAACAGTCAGTTGGGCAATAAGGCCCGCATCGGATCACCGGAACTGAATGCGCTGATCGAGCAGACCATTGCCGAACTGGATCCGGCGAAGGCCATCGAACTGGCGAACAAATGCGATCAGATGATCTTCGCCGAGGGCTATTCGGTACCACTGCACCAGGCCTCGGGCACCTACGCCGTCCGCGATAACCTCGCCAACTATGGGGCCTTCGGCCTCGCCAGCCCCGACTACACCAAAGTCGGCTTCCTGAAGTGAAATTCGGACCGGGCCACCCCCTGGCCTATCCGGTCTCCGTGACGATCGGCGCCCTGGTTGTTTGCCTGGCCTGGGCGCCGTTCGCCGATGTGGACCAGCTCGCGGCCCTGGCGACGGTGACGCTGGGCATCCTGGGTTACACGGGGTTTCAACTGGCAAGGGCGCTGGGTCGCCTGCCGCATGGATTGGCGGACGGCAACCGTGCGGGTTCCAGTGGGGCCGATCGCAGCAATGTCCGCACCATAGAGATCAAGCGGGTGCGACAGCAGCACCGGCTCGTCAGTCGCAGTTGGCTCGAGATCACCGAGAACTACCGAACCCGGTGGCTGCCGGTGTTTTTCGAGCCGGGACTGCTCGGCATGACCGAGACCGCGGCCGAGGTGTCCGACCGAGCCGTCGACACCGCCACCCTCCACTTCTATCCCTCCGGAAAAGCTCGCACCTCCGAACCGCCCGGTCGCCTGATCGATAACCCGTCCCGCCCCGACCCCGATGCCCCGGACCTCGCAGCCGAATCCGCTCGGGTCCGCCGCCGCCTGCTGCTCGACGCCCAATCCACGGTTGCCGCGCCCTTCGTGGGTCTGATGTGGGTCTACGTGGCCGAGGGCGGGTTCATCGCCTTCCTGGCCGCCGCTTCGGTGGCCGCGGCCACCGCCATCTGGCTCGCCGCCGTCCGCGGCTCCGACCCCAGCTGACCCGGCCAGCGTCGGGCGAACCGGTGGGGCAGTACTGGTCATCTACTGGTCTGACCACTTGACCTCCTGACCTTTGTGGCGCAGAGTAGGGACATGGCGTTGCAACCTGTGGTCAAGCGGTCGGTGTCGGGGGACGTATTCGAGCAGATCGCGGCGGATGTGCTCAGCGGGGAGTTGGCCCCAGGGGCCACACTGCCGAGCGAGCGGCAGTTGGCGGAGGCACTGGGGGTCTCGCGTCCCGCGGTGCGTGAGGCACTGCAGCGGTTGGCGGCGGCCGGGCTGGTGGCGGTGCGACAGGGGGATGCGACCACCGTGCTGGACTATCGGCGCGGCGCCGGGCTCGAGGTGTTGCCGCGGTTGCTGGTTCAGGCCGGGGAGTTGGAGCCGAAGGTCGCGCGCAGCATTCTGGAGGCGCGGCTGCACAATGGGCCCAAAGTGGCCGAACTCGCAGCGATCCGGCTGGGCAGAACCGACTCTGCCACCGTGCGCGCCGCCTTGGATCGCAGCGTCGAAGCGCTTGCCGCCGAACAGGATCCGATCGCACAGCAGCGCCACGCGATGGAGTTCTGGGATCACATCGTCGACGCCGCCGACTCCATCGTGTTCCGGCTCATGTTCAACATGTTGCGCGGCGCCTATGAACCCGCGCTCGCGGCGCTGGCCCCGATCATGTCCGCCGAGGTGGGCAATGTCGAGGCCTATCGAAATCTGGCCGCCGCCATCGAGGCCGGCGAGCCCGAACAGGCCACCAGCATCGCCCGGGCCTTGCTCGAACCGGCGACCACGGCCCTGATCGAAGTATTGGAGGGCACTGAAAGCACCCGTCGCTGACGGCATTGTCACGATCCGGCGATCCGGATCACCGCGGCGGTTCGGAATATCGCTCGGTGCGTCACCGAATGGACGGCACCGACTGGCTGCACCAAGGAAAGACCATGACGAAACCTCAATCATCCAGCAAGGATTCGGCCACGGCGCGCGAGCGCGTGCGTCAGGACGAGCGGACCCTGCGCCGCGGTCTCACGCTCGGCGGCGCATTCCGGGAATTCATTCGGCATCCCTCGCCCTGGCTGATCGGCAGCACCCTGGCGGCGGCGCTGGTCGCCCGAATCATCGTGGGCGACTGGCAATTGACCGATGCGCTGGTGCCCGCGGTTATGCTCGCACTCTTCCCGCTCTTCGAGTGGATCGTGCACGTGACGGTACTGCACTGGCGGCCGAGGCGGCTCGGCCCGATCCCGATCGACAGCGAACTGGCGCGCAAACACCGTGAGCACCACGTCGATCCGCGCAATATCCCGCTGATCTTCATTCCGACCAAGACGCTATCGGTGCTGGTCGTCATCCTGGTCGCGCTCGCCACCCTGGCCTTCCCGCGCCTCGGTCTCGGCCTGACCTTCCTGCTGATGATCACCCTGCTCGGCCTCGGCTACGAGTGGACCCACTACCTCGTGCACACCGACTACAAACCGAAAGGCTCGCTCTACCGGGCGGTTTGGCGCAACCATCGCCACCACCACTACAAGAACGAGCACTACTGGTTCACCGTCACCACCTCCGGCACCGCCGACCGCCTCCTCGGCACCTATCCCGACCCCGCGACCACCGAAACCTCCCCCACCGCCCGCCACCTGCACTCGGCCTGACGGTGCCCCCACGACACCCTTCGACCGCAGCTGGACCGCGTCAGCCTGTCGCGAGCAGACGGCCTGCGATGGTGCGGGCGCGGTCGGCGGCGGCTGGGGAGCTTTCGCGAAGGGCGGTGACTATCGCGCCGTCGACGAGCAGGGCGAGTTCTGCGGCCAGTTCCTCGGCGTCGGATCGGCCTGCGGCGGTGAGGAGTTCGGCGAGGTAGCCGATGACCCGGCGCTTGTGCTGGTCGGCCGCATGGTGGGCAGCAGAATCCGGGTCGGCCACCTCCACCATGGTGTTGATGAACGCGCAGCCGCGGAAGTCCTTGCGGGCGAAGCGTTCCGAGAGCGCGTCGAATACCGCGAGCGGCCGGTCCGCGGGCTCGCTCGCCTTGGCTTCGACGGATTCCCGCAGCCAGGCCAGCCAGCGACGATCACGATCCTCGAGCACCGCGACAACCAGGTCGTCCTTGCTCGCGAAGTGGCGGTAGAAGGAGGCCCGGCCGACGCCGGACTCCTGCAGCAGGCGGTCTACACCGACCGCTCTGATGCCTTCGGCGTAGAAGAGTTCTTCGGCGGTGGTGAGTAATCGCTGCTTGGCCTGTGTTGCCATGTCCTCACGCTACCAGAACGGCACCGATCAGTACCATCCGACTTGACGAATTCGGAACCGATCAGTACCGTGTCAACTCGGCACCGATCGGTACCATTACGTTCGAGTTTGGAGTCACAATGTCTCGGCTACCGCTTGTGTCCATCGAAACCGCCGACGCCGAGCAGGCCGATCTGCTCACCGAGGTGCAGCGCCAGCTGGGCCGGATTCCGAATCTCTACGCCGCCATGGCGAACAGCCCCGCGACACTGCGCGGTTACCTGACCATGCGCGACGCACTGACCCGCGGCAAGCTCTCCGCCCGCGTCCGCGAGCAGCTGGCCCTGCTGGTCGCCAGCGAAAACGGTTGCGATTACTGCATTGCCGCACACAGCATGCGCGCGGGCCGGATGGGTTTCACCGAGGAGGCGATCGCGGCCACCCGCGCGGCGCGCGCCGAGGATCCGCATGCGGATGCGGTGCTGCGGATCGCCCGCGAAGTGCTGCGGTCCCGCGGCCGTGTCGACGATCAGATCATCGCGTCGGCCCGCGAGCACGGCGTGAGTGATGCCGAACTGAGTGAGATCGTCGGCCATATCGCTCTGAATGTCCTGTCCAACTACTTCAACCACGTCGCAAAGCCGGAACTGGACTTCCCACCGGCCGCACCAACGGAAGGCACCCAAATGACCGCGAAATGGCGCAAGGCCACCAAAGTCGCTCTGGTAGAAGGCTATGCACTGCTCGACCGGGACGGGGCGCAGGTGCGCACGATCGAAGATGTCGCGGTGTCGATCGAAGGCGGATTCCTGCACATCAAGGTCTCGGACACAGCTGACGTGCAGGTGGTTTCGGCACCGGCGGTGGCCCTGGTCAGCTACCGTCCCGAATCCTGAGCATCAATAACGACCATCCCGAGCCCGGCTCGGCGATCACTCGATCGCCGAGCCGGGCTTTTCACATCTCAGGCGGCATGTTGCCTCAATACCCTCACCGGGTAGGCCTATCTTCTTGACAACGTACCCTAGGGGGGTATGGTAAACCCAGTTGGACGGCAGGAGCCGTCATCGGAGAAGGAGAGCAGATGAGCACCGCAGCCACCACCGCCACTGTCACCGTCACGGGCATGACCTGCGGCTGCTGCGCCAACTCGGTCAGCAAGGAGGTCGGCATGATCGACGGCGTCACCAACGTCGATATCGACCTCGCCAGCGGCCGGGTAACCGTCGACAGCACCACGGCGGTCGCATTCGGCGCCATCGCCGCCGCCGTCGACAAGGCCGGATACCGGCTCGCCGAGTAACGACACCGGAACGGAGCATCCCGATGAACGCGTCCACCAAGTTCGCCGGTTACGCCCTCGGTCTCGCGGCGGTCTTCGGGATCGCGCTGGCCGTCGGCGCGACACTCGGGCCCGAGCCCACCGAGTCCGCGCACGATTCGAAGGCGCACGGTGCCATGGGCGAATCGAAGTCCGGTGCGGTACCCGCGGGACTCATGGCCAGCGAGAACGGATACACGCTGCGCCTGGATACCCCGCAGACCACCGCCGCGGCGAACGCACCCCTGCGCTTCCGAATCCTGAACCGCGCGGGCGCACCCGTCACCGACTATGTCCGCAGCCACGATAAGGACCTGCACCTCATCGTGGTCCGCCGCGATATGGCCGCCTTCCAGCATGTGCACCCGACGCTCGAGCAGGCGGGCACCTGGAGCGTCCCGCTGGATCTGAGCAGAGCCGGGGACTACCGGGTGTTCGCCGACTTCACCCCCGAAGGCGGCGAGAATCTGACGCTCGGCGCCGACCTGCGGGTCGCGGGCAACTACGACGTCCAGGCGCTGCCCGCACCGTCGACCACCGCCCAGGTCGGCGACTACACCGTCACGCTGGACGGCACGGTCACCCCGGGCCAGCCGTCGAAGGTCGTGCTCACGGTGCGCCGCAATGGCAAACCGGTCACCGATCTGCAGCCCTATCTGGCGGCCTACGGTCACCTCGTGGCCCTGCGCGCCGCCGACCTCGGCTATCTGCACGTCCACCCGGAGGGCAGCCCAGGCGATGGTATGACCCCGGCCGGGCCAGGCATAACCTTCTACGTCGACGCCCCGAGCGCCGGTGACTACCGACTCTTCCTCGATTTCCAGCACGAAGGCGTGGTCCGCACCGCCGAATTCACCGTCTCGGTCACCGACACCGGTGCCCCGGCGCCGGGACCCACCGCGGAGCCTGCCGGACACGGCCACTGATCACTACCCTGAGTCGCACAGAACGGAGCACACGATGACCACCGCGACACAACCATCCGCCGGACAGGTCGAATTGGTGATCGGTGGCATGACCTGCGCATCCTGCGCCAATCGCATCGAGAAGAAGCTGAACCGGCTCGACGGCGTCACCGCCACCGTCAACTACGCGACGGAGAAGGCGCGCGTCGATTTCAGCGGCGATATCTCACCCGAGCAGTTGATCGCCACCGTCGAGGAGGCCGGTTACACCGCCGCGCTGCCCGCGCCGAAGATCGAGCAACCCGCGCAGACCGGTGCCGAAGAACCGGATCCGACGGCCGCGCTGCGGACCCGACTGCTGGTCTCGCTGGTGCTGACGGTGCCGGTCATCGCGATGGCGATGGTGCCAGCATTGCAGTTCACCAACTGGCAGTGGCTATCGCTGACGCTGGCCGCACCGGTCGTGGTGTGGGGAGCACTGCCGTTCCACCGAGCCGCGTGGACCAATCTGCGTCACGGCACCGCCACCATGGACACCCTGGTGTCGATGGGCACCCTCGCCGCGCTGGGCTGGTCGCTGTACGCGCTGTTCTGGGGCACGGCCGGAATGCCTGGCATGAAGCATCCGTTCGAATTCACCATCTCGCGGATGGACGGCACCGGCAGCATCTACCTGGAGGCCGCCGCGGGCGTCACCACCTTCATCCTGGCCGGACGTTTCTTCGAGGCTCGCTCGAAGCGGCGGGCGGGCGCGGCGCTGCGGGCGCTGCTCGAACTCGGCGCGAAGGAGGTTTCGGTACTGCGCGGCACAGGGGGACGGCAGCCGACGGAGTCGGCGGGGTGGGCAAGCACAGGGGGACGGCAGCCGACGGAGTCGGCGGGGTGGGCAAGCACAGGGGGACGGCAGCCGACGGAGTCGGCGGGGTGGGCAAGCGCAGCCGAGCGACGCATCCCGGTCGAGCAGTTGGTCGTTGGTGACACCTTCGTGGTTCGGCCCGGTGAGAAGATCGCCACCGACGGTGTGGTCGTCGAGGGTTCCTCGGCGGTCGACGCCTCGATGCTGACCGGTGAATCGGTGCCGGTCGAGGTCGGTCCCGGGGATGCGGTGGTCGGTGCGACGGTCAATGTCGGCGGGCGGATCGTGGTGCGCGCCGATCGAATCGGCTCCGATACCCAGCTGGCGCAGATGGCGAAGCTGGTCGAGGACGCGCAGACCGGTAAGGCGCAGGCCCAGCGGTTGGCGGACCGGATCTCCGGGATCTTCGTGCCCATCGTGATCGCGCTATCGGTCGCGACGCTCGGATTCTGGCTCGGCACCGGCGGTTCGGTTGCCGCGGCCTTCACCGCCGCGGTCGCGGTGCTGATCATCGCCTGCCCGTGCGCGCTCGGACTGGCCACACCGACCGCACTGCTGGTCGGCACCGGTCGCGGTGCGCAGCTCGGCATTCTGATCAAGGGTCCGGAGGTGCTGGAGTCGACCCGTCGGGTGGACACCGTGGTGCTCGATAAGACGGGCACCGTCACCACCGGCAGGATGACCCTGCTCGATGTCATTGCCGCCGCGGGCGAGGACACCGCCGAAGTGCTGGCGCTGGCCGGGGCACTGGAGGATTCGTCGGAGCATCCGATCGCCCAGGCGATCGCCAAGGGTGCACGCGATAAGGTCGGCGCATTGCGGCCGGTCCAGGGCTTCGCCAATATCGAGGGCCTCGGTGTGCAGGGTGTGGTGGACGGACATGCGGTGCTCGTCGGGCGGCCACGGCTGCTCGCCGACTGGGCCCAGCACCTCGACACCGACCTGGAGCGGGCCATGTCCGCGGCCGAAGCCGATGGCAAGACCGCCGTGGCGGTGGGCTGGGACGGTAGGGCCCGCGGCGTGCTCGTCGTCGCCGATGCGGTGAAACCCACCTCCGCTCAGGCGATCTCGCAGCTGAAGGCACTCGGGCTCACCCCGATCATGCTGACCGGAGATAACACGGCGGCGGCGAAAGCCATTGCGGCGCAGGTCGGTATCGACGAGGTGATCGCGGAGGTGCTGCCCGCCGATAAGGTCGACGCGGTCAAGCGGTTGCAGGCCGAGGGCAAGGTGGTCGCAATGGTCGGCGACGGCGTCAATGACGCCGCGGCCCTGGCCCAGGCCGACCTCGGCCTGGCAATGGGTACCGGCACCGATGTCGCCATCGAGGCCAGCGACTTGACGCTGGTCCGCGGCGACCTGCGGGCGGCCGCCGATGCGATCCGGCTGTCCCGCAGGACCTTGGGCACCATCAAGGGCAATCTGTTCTGGGCCTTCGCCTACAACGTGGCGGCGATCCCGCTCGCCATGGCCGGGCTGCTGAACCCGATGCTCGCCGGTGCTGCGATGGCCTTCTCCTCGGTCTTCGTGGTCAGCAACAGTCTGCGCCTGCGGAATTTCCGCTCCACCGCTCGGTAGAAACTGATCGGGCGGGACGATATCGTCCCGCCCGATTTCGGCGGGTGATCCGACCGGCTACGGCCTTACTGCCCGGCTATGGCCTTACTGCCCGGCTATGGCTTTATTGCAGAGCGCCGCTATTTCCCAGAGCCATGGCAGCGCTTCCGGTGGCCCCTGCGGCGGCGGCACTCCCGGTGGCGGCCAAAAGGGAGAGAAGAATCATCGGTCGACCTTTCGTAGAACAACGATCAGCAACCGAAAGTTACTGCCGTCCAAAGATGTCCACAATCAGCGGACAAGGACTCTCGGCAATCTCCCGCGACATTGCCAGCCAATTCCCAGCAAGACTTTCGCGGGACAGCACCATCTGGACGAATCATTTGCCTGGCACGAGCCCGGCGCAGCCTCGGTAGATGTGTTGCAGCGCTACTGATTATCGAGAACCTTCATCGGCGATCAGCCGTGCCGCACCGTCGCCGGTGAGGAGATCTCGCCCAACGCGGCGACCAGTGATCAGCAGCAACAGTGCGGCCACAGGCCCTTCGATGGTAAGCCCGTCGCCCACAGTCCACTTCGCGTCGGTCGCAACGAGGTGATACCCGGCCAGCTGCTTACGGCACCCCGCCATATTGGTTGTCCAGACTCGTTCGAGAGCCGATCGTGCTGCATCGATAGGCATTTCACGAGTGATGCCGAGTGGCACCGCAATGTCCTGACCGTGTACGAGCAGGTCCATCAGCCGGTCGGCAGCGGTGGTGCCCACCGGAGTCACGCGTAGTCCGATACCGTCGCGCAGCTCGGTGCGCAACTGCGCCGCAGTCATGTTGTCGGCGTGGCGGATTGCGGTATCGCGGATCGCTCGGTGCAGGTTGCCGCGGGCGCGAATCAGGTTGACCAGAATCCAGCCGATGCTGGCATTCGTGGACAACACAATGTGCGCGACCACGTCACGAACTCGCCAGCCTGCACAGAGCGAGCCATGATCCCAGTCGTCGTCGGACAATGTCTCCAGCAGTTCGACCAGGCTCCTCCGCTCGGCGGCGACTGCCCGCCAAATCTGTTCGGTCGTCATCGTTTCGGTGTCGGCCATGCGCTCGCTCCGTCTTCCGTGGGTGTTCCAGTACCGTAGGAACTCCACCGGGGTGGAGGTTCCAGCGATCGTGACGGACAACACACACAACGGCAGCTTGATCAGCATCGGGGAACTGTCGCGACGGACCGGCGTTCCCGTTCGCACCATCCGCTTCTATTGCGACCAATCGATTCTGGCGTCTCGACGCACCTCGGGCGGGCACCGGATGTTCGACCCGGCCACCGCCATCGATCAGCTCCTGCAGGTGCGCCGACTCCGCGCACTCGGTCTCGGCCTCGGTCCGATCGTGGATGTCCTCGCGGGTACTGTGCCGCTCGCACAGGCAGTCATCGCCGAACGAAGCACCCTCGACACCGAACTGGCCGCATTGACATGGCGACGGGCCGCGCTGCTCGCAATCGAAGACGCACCACCCGCCGAACGGGCCACCCGCCTGAAGTTGCTCGCCGCGGTGCAGGACCGACACAGCACCCACAACTCCGTCGTGACGTTCTGGCGGCGCATGCTCACCCCTTTGCCGCCGGACATATTCGACGGATTCATCGAAATGAATGTGCCCGAGCCGGACCCCCACCACATAGTGGCCTACGCCGAACTCGCCACGCTGGTCGCCGATCCCGCGCTGCGCGTCGTCATGTCACGCCAGCTCTGGCGATCGGACCGCACTCGGATCCGCCACAAGCAGGCGCTGCTCACCGGAGTCGCCCGGGCCTGCGAGTCCGCCGGTCACCTGCTCCGCACGAACCAGCAGCCGCGGCCCGGCCCCGAACTCGATCAGTTCGTCGATGCTCACGCCAGCGCGCGGGGCGAACGCGACACACCGCGGTTGCGCCGGCAACTCCTCACCGGCGCAACCGATTCCGATCACCGCATCCACCGATACTGGAGCCTGACCAGCGAAGTCACCGGCACCATCACGGTTGGCACCGCCCTCCACTGGCTTTACGACGCACTCACACAATCGATCGACCCGGACGATATTCCCGCTGTCAGGAATCCGTTCCCCGGCCCCAGCTGGGATGCTGCGCAATCTGTTTCGGATCGGTGAGACGTCGCGGGTTGCCGCCGTCGGTATCCATCACCCAGACCTCGGCTCCGGCCTTGGACGCTGCATCCCTGGCGAAACGGGTGAAGACGATCTTCGTGCCGTCGGGGGAGAACGACGGGTCCCCCGTGTAGTCGTCGGTGAGCGGTCGGACGTGATCACCGTGGACGTCCATCACATAGATCTCGGATCGGTCCTTCCCACCCCGATTACTGGTGAACACGATCTCGGTCCCGGCCGGGGTGAAAACCGGTTCGGAATTGAAATACGGATCCTCCAGCAGCTTCCGCGCGCCGGTTCCATCGGCTGCCATCTCCCAGATGGTGTTGGCCCTGGTGAACAAGATCTTCGAACCGTCGGGCGAGAATGCGGAATGCTGCGCCGAGGTCAGATCGGGGCCGAACGTGTTGGGGGCGCCGATGAGCTGCCTCAGCTCGCCACCATCGGTGTTCATCACATAGATGACGCCACCGCGAGTGAAGGCGATCCGGCTACCGTCAGGCGAGAACGTCGGACTGTACCCACCGTCGGCAAGCTGCACGACATTGCCGCCATCCGAATCCATTATCGATATCGACCGACCACCAACCACGATCTTCGAACCATCCGGAGCAAAGCTCGGATTAGAACCAGCAGCAATCCGAACAACCCCGGTGCCATCGGGATTCATCGAGAAGACCGACTCCCAGCCATCAGAAAATGCGATCTTCGCCGCCCGCGGCGGCTGCCCGCGATCCGCGCCACAACCAACGATCAACCCCGACAACACAACCCCGGCGGCCAGCACCTGCAGCACCCGCCCTCTTGCCCGAATCCTCGACATGTAAGGCATCGTCCCCGAACCCACCACACCTCACCGGTCCTGGGAATCCTGAGCGGCCGAGCGTGGCCCGGGAGTTCGGGTCGGCCCCCGCAACGGGGCCGCGAAGACCCACGTGATCCCGTCAGGGCACCGAGTTCGGTGCCACCCCATCACCCCTCATGGGGCCTGGTCAGCTCGGGCGCCAACTGGTCGCCGCAGCCTTGCACCGGTGCAGCGTGCCCGCATCCGCTGTAGGGTCCGCACCCAACCGGCTTTCCTACCTTGCGGATTCAACGCGACCCCTGGCTTCCGCGATTCGAGGTCCAGTGTGATGGTCGCTTCTCGGCGCGGCACAACCTCGATCAGCCTGTCGACGAGGGCGGGCGGGCGCCCACCATCTGGCTCAGCAGATGCGCACCGCTGCCCGTGAGCTAGCCGAGCGGCACGGTCACGCCGGGCGACGACGGCGCACCGTGCAGGACCAACTGGCTCGGAATATCGACTTTCTTGTCGTTCTTCTTCCCGTTCTTGTCCTTGCCGGGTAGGTCGAAGGCCAGCCGGATGGTGTGGGCACTGCCGGGATCGATCTGGTCGACGCCGGTGCGGGACGGGTTGAGTGCGGCGGTTGCGGGCGCGTCGGGGACAAGGGTGCGCCCGGCGACGGTGATCAGGCGCTGATCGGCGGGGCGGAAGGCTTGCCCGCCTCGAGAGACATTGGTGACCGTCAGCGTCACGATGGTGTAGGAGCCGCCTGGGGCACCGGTGGCGTTCACGTTGGACACCACCTCCGTCACGGTGAACGCGAGGTTCCCGTCGCGCACCGCACCAACCGGGGATTGCCCGCCGGTAGAGGGCGGCGGGGGTCCGGTCGCGGCAATAGCGGAGGACGCTTGTGTCGTCGTGCCCGGACCGGAGTCGGACTCGAGGACACCGCTCAGCCACAGTGCCGCCGCAGCGACGAGTGCAAGCCCGGCGGCGACCGGTATCCATCGGCGCACCAGAAGCTTTCGCCGAGGGTCCGGATGCCCGACCGGGTGTGTCCGCGGCTCGGGTGTATGCGGCTGCAGCCGGGTCTGGGGTGTTTGCGGCACCGGCCGGGTCTCGGGTGTCTGCGACACCGGCCAGGTCTCGGGTGTCTGCGGCTCGGGCGTATGCGACTCCAGCCGGGTCTCAGTTGTCTGCGGCCCCAGCCGGGGCTCGGGCGTATGCGGTACCGGCCGAGGCTCGGCCAGGGTCGGGGGCGAGCCGGCGGCGGTCATGACGCGGGTGGGCGGGTGTGGGCTCGATGTCGCAGGGGCCGCGGCCGGCGGGGCCGGGTGCGCCGATGCGCCCAATGCCGCACGTGCCGCCGCGGCGAATTCGCCCGCGCTGGCGTAGCGGTCCCCCGGTTCCTTGGCCATACCGCGGGCGATAACAGCGTCCAGCGCTGGCGGGACACCTCGGGCAGCTCGCGAGGCATGCGGGGGTTCGGACATCAGATGCGCGTGCATCTGCTGTGCCGGGTCGCCGTCACCGTACGGCACCCTCCCGGTGAGGGTTTCATACAGCACGCAGGCCAGCGAATAGACATCCGAGCGAGCCTCGGCCGCCCCGGTGAACCGCTCCGGCGCCATATAGCCCAATGTGCCCACCACCAGGCCGGTGGCGGTGAGGGCGGTGCCGTCGGCGGCGCGGGCAATACCGAAATCGATCAGATATACGAAACCGTTGGCGTCCTCGAGGATATTGCCCGGCTTCACATCCCGATGCACAAGCCCCGCCGCGTGAGCGGCATCCAGCGCCTCCGCAGCCTGAGCGATGACCTCGACCGCCCGCGCCGGAATCAGCGCACCCGACCGCAGCCGCGTGGCCAGATCCACACCCTCGATAAACGGCATCTCCAAAAACAGATGACCATCGACTTCACCGAAGGCACGGATCGGCACGATGTGGGGGTTTCGCACGTGGGTACCCAACCGGGCCTCCCGCTCGAAACGGCGCCGATACCCCGGATCGGCGGAATACGCCGCAGACAACACCTTCAACGCGACGGCACTGCCGGTGCGGTCGCGCGCCAACCACACCTCACCCATACCGCCACGACCCACCAAACGATCGAGGTGGTAGTTCCCGAACAAGCCGCGGGCGCTCAGCACCGACACACTCTGACCGTATCGCCCGGGATCAATGCCAGCGCGACCGGGAGACCACCACAGCCCCGGATCACTCACTCGCCGATGCACCTGTGAGTCGACATCGTGCCAGGACAATGAGCCTGCGATGCGAAGACAGCCAGCCGCGTTGCTGATGACCAGCGACCGTGGCGACTCCCCGCGAACGAAGCGCTGCGAGTCCAAAGTCGCAGGCACTCAAAGCGGTTCACGGAGTCCAAGAAACGTGTCGAGCAGCCGTGGGAAGCGAGGCCGGGCCCGGGAAGCACCAACTATCACCGGGCCCAACACTTCAGCCTGAGGCAGACACCCCGCTCATGGGCGGAGAATGGCACCGATTCGGTCCGTGTGGGTGCGCATGGACTGTGGGGTTAGATTCCTGTGTGCCGTAGGACTGATGAGCGTGTGGCGGTGCTGATTGAGGAGATTGGGGCGCTAGGGTGGTTCTGCGGACTGGGGAAGTGTTCGCCGGGTTCATGATCGAGGGTGTCCTCGGCGCCGGTGGTATGGGGGTGGTGTACGCGGCGCGGCATCCACGGATGGACCGCCGGGTCGCATTGAAGGTTCTCAACGACGCCTTCGCCACCGACCCGCGCGCCCGGGCCGCGTTCGACCGCGAAGCAGCCTTGGCCGCGCGACTGGATCATCCGAACATCGTCACCGTCTACGACCGCAGCGCAGCGGACGATCCGATGCTGTGGCTGGCGATGCGCCACATCCCCGGCGGAGACGCCAGCACTCTGCTCACAGACGCTCCCGGCGGGGTGGCGCCTGAGCTGGCGGTGGAGTTGATCGCCGACGCTGCGGCGGCGCTGGATTACGCGCATTCCCACGGGGTGCTGCACCGGGACGTGAAACCGGCGAATCTGCTGATCGAGGCCGACTCCCGCCGCGGGCAACGCGCCCTGCTGGCCGATTTCGGGATCGCCCGGACCCTGGACGGCACCGTCACCTTGTCGGCAATCTCGGCGAGTTTCGCCTATGCCGCTCCCGAACGCTTCACCCGCCAGGCCGCCGACCATCGCGGCGATATCTACTCCCTGGGCTGCACCCTGCACCATCTGCTCACCGGTCATCCGCCGTTTCCCCGCGACGACCAAGCCGCGGTCATCGGCGCACACCTGGGCGAGCCCCCGCCCGCACCGAGCAGGCTTCGACCGGGCCTGCCCGCTGGACTCGACGTGGTGATCGCGACCGCCCTCGCCAAGAACCCCGCCGAGCGCTACCCGAACTGTGCTGGCCTCGCCGACGCCGCCCGAGACGCCATCACTCCCGCACGCGCTAGGACCGTGGACGCCCCACAGCCAGTACCAGAATCCGAACCGACGGCGCGGTACGGCTTGGCAGCGGGGACCGGCACCGGTCCCACCACTGGATTCGACAGCGTGAACAACGACTCCGGATCATCAGTGCCGTACATTCCGCCGCCGGAATCGACCAACCCGGCGCGACACCTCGGCCCGGTGACTCCCGGCCCGAACTCCCGATACCGCACACCCATCGCGCCGCCAGGTCCGTTGTCTCCGAATCCTCCGCACCAGCAACAACCCTGGGCGGATCCCAGCGCCGCCGGATGGCAACGCGGTCGACAGCCGATCGACCAGCGGCAGGGAATGTGGCCAGCTGTAGGGGCGCTGCTCCTCAGCATCCTCGGTTGTGTAGTCCCGCTGCAGCCGTGGATCGACCTGACCGGCGTGCGAGCTTTTGTCGGCCTCCCGTTCGGAATAGCCGCACTCGTCCTCGGGATTGTCGGCTGTACCGGACAACGCCGCGGCAAGGTCCTGGCAGTCGCGGGAATGATCCTCTCCGCGATCGCACTCGCGGTCGAGTTCATCGCGATCGTCATAGTCGCCTAGGCAAACCGATCAGCAACGGAGTGGTCCATTGTCCTCCGCCACTGCATCCGAGGTGCCGCGACTGACGTTGTCGCAGTGCCGGCGCCGAGCTCGGTCGCTAGTGCGATAAACCGATGACGGAACGGGGCCCGAACCTAGTCCACCTTTGAGTCTTCGGCCGGCGACTGATGTTGTAGGCCATAACAGACCGGCACCGACCGGTTTCGTCGTAGTAGCGGAACGGAACCTGCCGGGCGATCGACCCGTTACTGCGGGATCGCGGGCGTGGTGTGCGCATGGAGCTGGTGGGTGCTCTGAGAAGCTGCTGTGGCCGCAAGTGGTGACATGCACACCTACACCAAGGTAACCAACGACACTCGCCATCCGCGTAGATCGTCTTCCCCTTGGCTATCATCGGACGCAATGCATGTCGACTTGATGCTCGATTCTTTGGATGGACTGTCCGTGGGGGACGCTTTGGGGCAGCAGTTCCCGATCATGCGCCGATCCATCGCAGATCTTCGGGCAGGTAATCTTCCTGCCGGACCGTGGGGGTGGACCGACGACACCGAGATGGCCTGCTCTGTGGTTACCGAGCTGAGCAGTCGCGGCGAGATCGACCAGGATCGGCTTGCTACCGCTTTCGCGCGACGCTTCGACCCAAGCCGTGACTACGGCTTCGCCACGGTCGGCACCTTGCGTCGAGTCCGCGATGGCGTGCATTGGCGCAAGGCGGCCGGAGCCGCGTTCGGTGACGAGGGTTCCTGTGGCAACGGTGCGGCCATGCGGGTTGCCCCGTTGGGTGCCTTTTATGCCGGCGATCTGGAAAAGGTTGTCGCCGAAGCGGTCCGGTCGGCGGAGGTGACGCATCTGCATTTCGAAGGGGTCACCGGTGCCGTCGCGGTTGCACTCGCCGCAGCCCACGCCGCGCATGCCCGCCTCAACAGGACACGGCCCACACCGACCGAATTCATTACCAGCGTCCTGGACCGCCTCGACCAGAGTGACACGACCCGGCTGATCCGCCGCGCCCGCACCCTGCTCGGAGCCCCCGCCGCCGAGGCCGCGAACGAACTCGGCAACGGATCTCTGGTCACCGCACAGAATACGGTGCCGTTCACGATGTGGGTCGCGGCCACATATCTGGACGACTACCCGGCCGCAGTCACCACATGTATTGCGGCAGACGGAGATATCGACACCACCAGCGCCATCGTCGGCGGGATCGTCGCCGCCTACACCGGCAACCGCACGGGTCCGATCGTTGGGATACCCCAGACATGGCTTGCCGCACGAGAGGCGCCGCCCCGCTGGTGCAACTCCATCGATCGAACACGCGGGCGCAAGAATTCTGTATTCGGCCGCGCTCGACGATGGCTGTCCGGCGCATCGTCGAGATGACCACGATTGACCGGCTGGCATCCGCCGCCTGTCATCGCATTCGTGTATCGCGCCCCCGGATCGGCCTCGGCATCGCGGCCCGGAAATCCTTCAGCCAAGGCTCTACTGTGGCTGATCGCCATCGTCCTCGGCAGTCTTTCGCAAACGCTCGAGGTCCTCGAGGCAGTTGCGGCGAGGAACCGACATCCACGGCCGCCGTTGAAGTTTCAGACCACCGGAATTGTCGTCCTATCCGGCGACTAGCTTGTTCACGAGCGACCCCCGATGCATGGTTCGGATCGAGAGGTCTCTGATGGAACCGAACGTGCGAGGTCCGCGTCTAACCTACTGAGACCAACACCGACCGACGACTGAGAGAATGTGCATGGCTGAAGGTTCACCAACCACCGGGTCGCCGTTTGCGATTGTGCCCGACCATGTTTCGGATGCCGGACAGTATGTGCAGCGGACCGCGCAAACTCTCGTCAACGGTGTGCGGTCGGCCGACGCGGACGTGCAGGGGCTGATGACGAGCTGGAAAGGCACTGCAGCCACCGCCTATTCGACGGGGTGGGAGGAGACCCGCGACGGCGCCTTGCAGGTACTCGAGGCCCTGAACACCATGGCTGAACTGCTCGGCGTGGTAGGTGTCGAATACACCGGCACCGACACCACCAACGCCACCGGGCTGCGGCAATCCACGCTGGATCTCCCATAGCTGATTCCGCGTAAACCGAACAGGACTGTGGCACATGAGGTATCAGGTCGATCTCGACCACCTGGACGACGTAACCGCCCGCATCGGCGGACTGAACGACTTCCTACGGGAATCCCTACGCGAGATCGATGAACGCATGGCCGTAATGCAACAGAGCTGGAACGGCCACGCCGCCGACAAGCAAGCCGAAGCGCACCGGGAATGGGCTACTGCGGCGCAGGAGGTTCGGGAGGGAATCGAGGCCATGCAGGCCGCAGCCCGCACCGCGCACACCGCCTACAACGACGCGGTAACCGAGAACCTGCGCGCTCTGGGGCGCGCGTGACCGCAACCGTTCTCGATGTCGACACCAGCGTCTATTACG